>JAHEME010000119.1 GCA_024643825.1 Chloroflexota bacterium
CCCTGGCAAGAAACTGCTGGGGAAGATAGGTTGTAATGCTTGTCATTGCCCAACCACGTAATATGATGATTAGACCGAGTAGAATAATGGGCGGAATCATAGCACGTCGTTCTGCCAACGATGTCCGTGGAATCAACTTTTGAGACTCGCCGGAAGGCTCTGATGAAATCGGTTCCTTAGAGCGAAGGCCAAGCAGACGAAGTGCAAGAATCGGATACAGCACGGCGGCCCCGGCCAGCAAGATCAGCGTACCCGACGCACCATAGTGGTTCAGAACGATGCCCGCAATGAGCGGCCCAATCGAATATCCGAAATTGCCACCAAACAGAAATACAGACATTGCCCCGCCCCGTTGCTCTGGTGTACTGAGGCGCGGAACACTGCCAGCACCGGGTGGGTGAAAGGCAGCAGACCCCAGCCCCCCTAATGTGACAAGACCCAGCAACATAGGGTAGCTCGTTGCCAGCCCCGCAATCCCCATGAGAACGACCTGCCAGAGTACACCAATAAGGACGAGTCTGGTTGCAAATCGTCCATCCGCGATGACCCCAAACAATGGCTGTGCCAGTGCTGTTGAGATGCTATAGGCCAAAGCAATTAGGCCGACCTGACTCTGGGTGAGGTGTAAGGGTGTGGTATGCACTGCCACAACGATGGGTAATGCACCACTAAAAAAGTCTACAATAAAGTGACCCAGAGCCAACGTCAGCAAATTCGGATTTCGAAATGGAGACATCAATTACCAACCTATTAAGAAGGGGGTTATAAACGATCAAGCCTTCTGCGAGCGCCAGAGCCTGGCGACACGAAGCCATGTCTGATATTCGTAGTACGCCATCAACAAACTCAGACGTAAGCCATGAAGCCCATCAATGTACCCTCTCAGCGTAACAAAACGCCACCAGAACTGGCGTATGGGGCCAGTAAGATACGTTCGCATGCGTGGACGAATCCCTCGCCCAAATCGAATGCCTGCTTCAATATCCGTGTATCTTTCCTGCTTGGCAACGAAATGGGCAACATCAGTGTAGTTATAGTGCATCAGCGGATGATCAAGGGTTCCGTATTCCCCTTGCAGTACAACTTCTTCATGCACAGGCCGACGGGGATCATAGCGAGCGCTCATCCGATGCAGCACGCGCAGTTGATAATCAGGATACCAGCCTGCCCCAAGGGTTAAGCGCCCAAAAATATAATTGTTCCGGGGTACACGCCAACCTCTTTCGGGGCGTGAGAGCTTGGAACGAATCTCAGATCCCAGGTCAGGCGTTGCACGCTCATCAGCGTCAACGAAAACGATCCACTCTGCGTCGATCTGCTCCAGAGCCGCGTTGCGCTGTGCACCATAGTTCTCAAACGGATATTGGAGAACTATCGCGCCATGTTCCTGCGCAGCTAACACAGTATTGTCAGAACTAAAGGAGTCAAAGACAACAATACGATCTGCCCACTGTAGGCTATCGATACAAGCCGCGATGTTGTCTTCCTCATTGTAGGTCAGAATGACGGCAGCAAGTTCAGACGCAGATTGAGACACTAGGTTCTGTTTCTCGTGAGGCGAATCACGTTTCGATAGGCTTCGATGAGCGATTGACGTACGTTCTCCGGCTGCGAAGAGTCACGGGCTGTTTGCTGAATCAGTCGATTCATACCTGATCGCACGATTGCACGAGCAAATATCTGCTTCAAGGGCGCATAATACTTGCGATAGAGTTGAAGCCGTGCTCGCCACAGATTCAACACTGATTCTGGACGTACCTGCGTGGTACTCTCCCCCCCATAATGAATAACTTTCGCAGCGGGAACACAAACCACACGCCATCCATCTGCATGGATTCTCATGGCCCAATCAATCTCCTCGCAGTACAAATGGAATCGCTCATCGAACATACCAGTCTGGACGATTACTTCCTTGCGCAACAAGAATGTGGCCCCTAGAGGATGATCAACTTCAAAGGGAGACATTCCCTGATACCACTCACGAGGGTATCGCCCATTAAGACGCGACTCCAGCAAGCGTGCTGGCACAGGAAAAAGATCCATGATGAGCTGCGCCAGGCCTGGAAAGGCGAAGGCGCTATGCTGAAACGATCCGTCCCCATACACAAGCTGTGCTCCTGCCAGGCCCGCCTGGGAATCTTCTAACCCGGCAACAAGTTGATCGATTGCCCCTGATTGGACAACCGTATCAGGATTCAGGAGCAGCACGTAGTCAGGCAGGTCGAGACTATCGGGAAATCCGACGGCCTGCAGTGCAAAATTATTCCCCGCAGCAAAACCAAGGTTCTCTCCCGGCTCCAGCAGGTGAAATCGGTCATCTTCTCCAAATAGTGCCCGGAGCGCAGAAACAGTCTCATCGGAAGACTGGTTATCGACAACCCAGACGGCACCTTCCAGTGAACTTTGCGTCAAGTCATCCAAGACTGACGAGACAGCATCGATCACCATGTCTCGAACATTCCAGGAAACGATAATGATTGCTATTCGTTTTTTGTTCAGTGTATTGGTGTTCATAACGCAACATACGGCCCTGCCTCTAGAGATTACTGAGGCAGGGCCTAGGATTCAAGAATAGCTATCAGACGAAACGTTTGCGCAGTTCACTACTGGCGTAGTCCATTACGGAGACGGTGAACGCAATCATCCACACAGCGATCCCTGCGGAACTCCAACGCGTCTGGTTGATCCACTGAAACAGGATCTGGCCGATCCCGCCTCCGCCGACAAATCCGATGATCGTGGACATTCGTACGTTGATATCCCAACGATAGATGGTAAACGACAGAAATGGCGGAATTACCTGTGGAATGATCGCGTAGATAATCACTTGCAGCCAGTTCGCCCCTGTGGCTGTGATTGCTTCAATAGGGCCGGGGTCAATGCTCTCAATCGCCTCAGAGTAGAGTTTCCCTAATGCCGCAATCGTATGAATGGTCAATGCGATTACCCCGGCAAAAGGCCCCAGCCCAACCCATACCGTCGCAATCACCGCCCAGATGATAGGCTCAATGGATCGCGTCACATTCAATATGAAGCGTATCCCATAGTAGATTGCTAAGGTAAACGGATTCCCAGACATCAGATTCCGAGCCGCAAGAAAGCTGAAGGGAAGCGCGAGTACAATCCCGAAGGTCGTCGCCATCAAAGCCTGGAAGATGGTAATAAGCATACGACCAAAGGCCAGTGACACAGTCTCTGACAGGATGGGTGCACCAACAGATTTTACCTGGCGAGCTTCCACCTTATGGACTTGCATGCCTACAGCCGTTGCCGGAGTCTGATACTGAGGAGCGCTGAATGCAATCTCAAAGTTTCCCTGAGAATCCGTTGTCGTTGAGACGGTATCACCTTGGTAGCGCGGCTGAAACTCCTGACCGATAGGGTCTTCCCACCAAATTTCGACTGTGTCATTGGGGTCGAACCCACCCCCACGCACAGTAAGCATCGTACCTTCCTTTAGCCCTTCTCCAACAACATAGGATCCCAATTCTCCACAGGGGGGATCGACCATAACCCAGACTCCACTTGATTCGGAGCCAGTCTGTTCGGGAGCCTCACTTAGAATCTCCGGACAAGGATTACCCCAGGGCGACTTGATTGTTGTCAATTCCTCAGGGCGTTCTATCGCGGCTTCCCACGGCCACATCACCCTTGTGAATATCGTGAATGTATCCGAAAATTCTGTGAAAAACTTGCGAAGATTGACCTCGGTGGCCTGCCAGCCCAGAAAATAGGTGAAGATCAGGACAAGGATGAGACCCCACGACGAAGCAAACTTGCGGTTTGTTGCTCCCCAGACCGCTGAAACAATCTGCCACAACCAGAATAAAACGAGTGCAACCAGCATTACAATCAGAATACCCTGGAAGATTTCAAATTCATGCGTGGTCCTCGCCCACAGCAATAGCCCGACCATTGAGGCCGCCAATAGCATAAACCCGATCCCTCGGGCGATCTGACCCGTATAGATTTGCCCAGCACCCGGTAAGATCGCAGAAAGAACCCCTGCAATAACCGGAGAGCGGTGGGGAGTTTCGACCTTCCTTCGGTTTGCACCGTAACTATTGTTTTGGTTGCTCATGCTTATTCCTATCAGCCAGTGATACTGCCAGCAGCTGTACGTTCAGCTTCCTGCCCATAGATATCCTTGAATCGTTCATCTGTCATATTCAGGATATCCCGATTGGTTCCTTCAAAAACAAGATGCCCATCTCGCAGCCCAATTACGTGAGTTGCATATCGTTGCACAAGATCGAGGTAATGCAAACTGCACACCACCGTAATCTTATCTTCCTTATTTAACTGCTCTAACTGGCCCAAAATGGAATGGGCGAGAACTGGATCGAGGCTGGCGACCGGCTCATCTGCCAGAATCATCTCCGGCTCTTGCATGAGCGCCCGCGCAATTCCGACACGCTGCTGCTGCCCTCCGCTGAGTGCATCTGCTCGATTGTTGACCTTCTCTGTAAGACCAACACGTGCCAAAGCCGCCCGCGCCCGTTCCTGATCGGCAGGTGAGAAGTGATTGATCAGGCTCCAGGTCGGGCTTGTGTACCCTAAACGCCCGCTAAGGACATTCGTCAACACGGTTGAGCGCCGAACCAGGTTAAATTGTTGAAATATCATTCCGATCTTGCGCCGCACCACGCGCAAGTCCTGCCCTTTAGCAGCGGTGATATCTTCCCCATTCCACAGAATGCGACCTTCCGTTGGGTCGATGAGACGGTTAATGCAGCGAAGCAGAGTTGACTTCCCAGAACCACTCAACCCAATAACAATCATGAAGGCATTTTCCGGTACTTCAAAGCTCAAATCTTCGAGCGCAACGGTTCCGTCATCATAAACTTTGGTGAGGTGCTCAACTTTCAGCATGAAGCCCGCCTTTAGAACTCTGTGTTTGTAGAAAAAGCAGTATGACAGGAAGAATTATCAACTCTTGTTGATAGTTCCGTGAGTCTTTCTTGACGATGTGTCAAATAAACTGATGTGATCCAGAGCAGCAATGAGAGATTGGGAGGAAGCATCAGCCTCCCCCCAACTTGCAGCATTCGTGATTAGTTGCCTACAAAGTCTTCCACGTTCACGCCAGCTGCTTCTAGGAGCTGACGGAATGGATCGTAGAAGCTGTCGTCAACCTTCTCAAGACCATCCCAGCTATACAGGTCTTGCAGCATAGCCATCTGTGTTTCGTCCTGAGTCATGGCAAGGAAAGCATCCACGATTGCCGTTTGCTGCTCCTGCGGAACGTCAGGGCTGAAAGCGATGGTGTCATTGGGGATTGCTTCGCTGACCGCAATTACCACAACCTGCTCAGTGACATCCGGGAATTCTTCAGCAATGTTCGTACGAGCATCGACGAAGGTTGCACCAGCATCGCAGTCGCCATTGTAGACCGAGCGAACTACGCCGCTGTGCCCACCTGCATCGATTACCTCAGTCAGATCAGTGTCAGGATCAACGCCCGCCGCACGCATGGTGATGCTGGGGATAATCCAGCCAGAGGTCGAGAACTCGTCCGGACGGCAGAACGAGTGCCCCGCCAGATCTTCAACGGTCTCAATTCCGCTATCGGCACGGGTGATGATCTGTCCAGTATAGGTCGCGCTACCGAAGCGCACAGAGGCCAGCGCAACATCGGCGCAGCCACGCTCGTTAGCAACAACATAGCTAAAGGTGTTGAGGGCACCTGCCTGAGCTTCACCGGCGCACATGGCTTCAATCGCAGCGACATAGCTGGTCGGAACTGTGGCGTTGATCACCAGACCGGTTGACTCGCTTAGAGCATCGGTGATAGCCGAGGCGCTTGTCAGAACGGTAGCTGCATCATTGGATGGCACAAACGAGAAAATGAAGGGATTCTCTTCCGTCCCATAAGCCATCATCTCTTCGGTTGGCTCTGCGGTAGGCTCTTCCGTCATTTCTTCGGTCGGTGCTTCTGTCATTTCTTCGGTCGGTGCTTCCGTCATCTCTTCAGTTGCTGGGGGGGCTGCCGGAGTGCAGGCAGCGAGAACCAGCGTGAAGACCATCAACACACCAACCAGCAAGATAAATTTCTTATTCTGTAACATTCTCTTCTCTCCTTCGAGGAATAATTGATCCAACAAGTAACTCTACTTCATTATTTCTTCTGTGCGGCATCACCCCCCCCCAGCAAAGATTTATGAGAATAGGCGATCACTTGTACCAAGCAGGTATTGATCGCCAGACTATCCCACAGATAGTAACTCACAACAGCCACAAATCGCGATACGATACTCAAAAATACCCATGAGATTTGTTTCCTAATCGTCCTCAAGATGGGAAGTACAATATGGACATCGGCGCGCCGATGCAGGGATATCCATCTGGCAATAGGGATACTGCCGAGTACTCGGAGTCTCAGAGATACCTTCGCCTATCTGCTGCTGACGATCCCCAATACGATTGAACCCACGAACAATCAAGAACATCACAAACGCAATAATCAGAAAACTAATAACGTTGTTGATAAAGATACCATAGTTGATCGTGACTGCACCGTTCGCCTGTGCGTCGGCAAGGGAGATAAAAGAACCACCCGTGAGGTCGATATAGAGGTTTGTAAAATCCACTCTCCCCAACGCCAAACCTAGAGGGGGCATAAGAATATCGTTGACCAATGAATTAACAATGGTGCTAAAAGCAGCACCGATCATGATGCCCACTGCCATATCCAGCATATTACCCTTGAGGCAAACTTCTTGAACTCTTCAAGGATGGACAATCCTGTGTCTCCTGGTTGGGCTATTATTGGCTCAAGAGCACAGGGTCAATTCGCGCATCGGAAAAGAGCGTGGACAGTGGAATGAAAAGTCCAGGATCGGCAGGTTGAAGATGATCACCACCCAGTAAGTGAGCGATCTCATCCGTGTGGCTTGCAAGTGCACTGTCGATCAAAGAACTGACACGAGGGTCATCATAAGCAGATTTGAGAATTACGTCATAAGGAACGGGGGCCAATTCCTCCAGAATGCGTAAACGCTCCGGAAATCGTAAGCCTCTCACGCCTTGCTCTGCCCCCGCCGATGTTGCACCCAGGCCACATTCCCCTGCATCAATCTTCCGTACAACTTCTTCGTCACTACCCGCGTCTGTAATACTGAAGAAATCCGTAAAGGCTTCTACGCCTCGAGCCTGTAAGGTCAGCGTGGGAATGACCCAGCCGTTGAGGGAGTCCTCACCAGGGCGGCAAAACACACCACGATACGACTGTGGGAGGAAGACATCTCGCGCAATAAACTGCCCATGCGAAGTGGTTTGCCCATCTTTCTCCAATACGAATGCAACCTCCCCGCAACCAGCCCCTGTAGCAGCGAGAGAACTAAACGAGTCCAGGGATACCACAGAAGCGGATCGATCACAGAGCGCCGAACGTGCCTCGGCGTAGTTGCTCACTACCTGAACATCTACGGCCAAGTCAATATCTGCACTAAGGATATCGGCTAATGATGAGGCTTGTGGCATAGCAGAAACTACATCAGGCACTACCAGTACAACAAAAATAGGGTTTCCCGTGCTACCTATTGGCGGAATTGTAGGCAGCGGAGGTAAGGGTGTGGCTGCTGGAATACTCGTTGGTAGCCCTCGTGAGGGGCCAGGATCGATGCTTCTCCCCCCACAACCGGCGAGCAACGCCATCATCGCTAGAAGAAGCCCACAATATGCTCGAATGCGACGCCCAGTGTTTA
>JAHEME010000778.1 GCA_024643825.1 Chloroflexota bacterium
ATACTGCCCGCTTTCAACCGAACCCGGACATGCGGGCACGCTCCCGCTACGGACGCTATTTGTTAGTGAGTGCGCGTCTGAATGACCCGCGAAAGAACGTTCCCCTGCTGCTGGATGCCTTTGCGCGTGTTCGGAAGCAACATCCCGATCTACACCTTGTGCTGACTGGCGACACGCCGGAGCCGCCTCTTGTTGATCAGGTAGATGCACTAGATATTGCCGATAGCGTTTTCTTCCCCGGAATTGTGAGCAGCGATGATCTGCTGCTCCTGTATCAGGGAGCGGAGTTGTTTGTACTCCCTTCCAGCCAGGAGGGGCTGGGAATCGTGATTCTAGAAGCGATGGCCTGTGGAACCCCCGTGATCACGACCGCACAGGGTGGCCCGGAGGGGATCGTGATCAATGGTGTCTCGGGTCGCCATCTGCCGGGTGTGGATGATCCAAATGAACTGGCAGATGCGATTCTGATCACGCTAGCAGATAAGACCCAATTGGATGCTATGCGGAATCAGTGTGTGATGTTTGCACAGGAACATTATGCAAGCGAAAAGATCGCTGCGCAGCTACGCGCAGGGTTCGAATCTGCCTGGAGCCCACACCTGAAGAGTTAGATGCACGGTGGCAGAATGTGATCAATGCGCTACGATCCTAGAGGATCGTTCCCCCAGTTGGGCAGCGTCAGAGGAGATCATTCAATGTGTGGAATATGGGGTGCAGTTCATATCGCCGATCAGAGTCTAGCTGATACAGCAGCCCGCGCTTTGTACCATCGCGGGCCAGACGATCACGGAACATATGTTGCCCAAGAGCCAATCCCGGTCTCGCTAGTCAATGCGCGGCTGGCGATCATCGACCTCTCTGAAGCGGGCCACCAGCCCATGACGAACGAGAATGGTCGCTACTGGATTGTATACAACGGCGAGATGTATAACTTCGAGCCGCTGCGTTATGAGCTAATTCAAGCCGGACACACGTTTCGATCCCACTCCGATACAGAAGTAGTTTTGCATGGATATGAGGAATGGGGGGAAGCGTGTGTCAATCGCTTCCGGGGTATGTTTGCCTTTGCGATCTGGGATGCGCAGACTGGCAAACTGTTTGCCGCGCGAGATCGGCTGGGAATCAAGCCACTCTATTATTCAACACGGTATTCCCCGGATGGCAAGCGCATCCTTGCTTTTGCCTCGGAGCTAAAAGCTCTGCTGGCAACAGGATTTGCGGAACGGGCAGTCAACCCGATAGCCGTACATCACTATCTCTCGTTTTACGCGATCCCAACGCCCCATACGATCCTGAAAAATGTAGAGGCACTCCCAGCGGGTCATAGTCTGACCTTTCAGGATGATGTGCTGACGATACAGGAATATTGGAACGTCCCAACTATCGAGCCGCTGCCGCAAAGCGAAGATGATATTCGGGAAGAACTGCGGGAACTACTGGAAGAATCGATCCGCTTGCGGATGATCGCCGATGTGCCTGTGGGCGCATTTCTCTCTGGCGGGCTTGACTCCAGCGCCGTTGTCGCGCTGATGACGCGCATTAGCGGAGAACAACTCAAGACGTTCTCGATTGGGTTCGATCAGGAAGGCGCATCCATGGACGAACGATCAGCCGCGCGAGTGATCGCTGATCGCTACAGCACCGATCATACAGAAGTGATCGTGACAGGGCGCGATGTATGTGAGCAGATCGATGACATCGTACTGGCTATGGATCAGCCCAGCGGCGATGGGCTGAATACGTATTTTGTGTCTCAGGCGACGGCCAAACACGTCAAGGTAGCTCTATCCGGCCTGGGGGGAGACGAACTTTTCGCAGGGTATCCACAGTTCAAGATGTTTCAGCAGGCTGAACGGATTAGCGGAGTGTGGCAGAAACTGCCAGCCCTAGCACAGACTGCCGCACGTGGAACTGCAGCGATGGCAGACCCGTTTCAACGGGCCATGACGTGGCTCGATGGCGATTTACTCGACCGCTATGCGCGTGTACGAGTGCTGTATGGTGAGGTCGAAAAAATGACCCTTTATGCTCCCGGTTTTGCGGCTGATCTCGGAGTGCCGGAACGCTCTATAGATACGCTGGGAGCTTTCGTAAATTCCGCCGAGACCGACCCTATCGCTCAACTGAC
>JAHEME010000120.1 GCA_024643825.1 Chloroflexota bacterium
GATGGAGGGTGGTCGCTTGAAAAGCACCATGCTGCGCAAGTGTGGCATCCTTCGTGCGAAAGAGATGCCGGAGCTTGAGGTCATTGGGATTGAAGAACCCGATCCTCACGGGCCGTATGGTGCGAAGGGCGTGGGCGAAATCGGGCTGGTGCCAACCGCCGCCGCCGTCGCGAATGCCCTGTATCAATTTGATGGCATCCGCCGTACGAACTTGCCTATGTCCATGCCCAAGCACCCGGTGCGACGGGGGTCATGAGCAGGGTGAGTAAAGTTATCCGATAGAGATGCTTTTCGTTCTTGGTTTGGCACTGTGGAGACTCCCCAGTTGACGATGACTCTATTCAAAAGTATGATGAGTTACCATCTCGATTTACACTGCTCGGATAGTTTATGTCCTCTCAGCCAGTGATCAAGTCCCGTCTAGAAGGCGTACTGTTACGCCTTCTCCCCTTATTCGCCGTTTTGCTTGCTTTTCTGGTTGGGGCAGTCATGCTGTTTGCACTGGGTGCGAACCCGCTGACAGCGTACCTGGCCCTCCTGAACGGGGCTTTCGGCAGCGTGAATGCGTTGGCAGAGACCACTGTAAAAGCAATCCCGCTTCTGTTAGTGGGCATCGGGATCACGATCTCCTTTCGGGCCAAAGTGATCAACATCGGCGGGGAAGGGCAGATGGTGGTCGGTGCGCTCGCGGCGACAGCCGTTGCGCTGGCTTTTCCCGATCTTCCGCCCATCGCGATGATCCCCCTGACCTTGCTGGCAGGCTTTGTAACCGGGGGGCTGTATGGTGCACTTCCGGGTGCTCTCAAAGCCTACTTTCAGGTGAACGAAATTCTCAGCACGATCATGCTGAACATCGTCGCTGTTCAGGCAATGAATTTTCTTTTGCGCGGGATCATGATTGATCCTCAGCAAGCGGAGCTTGGGGCACGCATTCCTCAAACGATGCGTCTACCAGCATCTGCCGATCTGCCGATCCTGATTCGAGGAACTCGTTTGCATGCCGGGGTGCTGATTGCGCTGCTGGCGGCAGTAGCGGTGTATATCTTGCTGTGGCGCACGACCCTGGGGTATCGGATTCGGGCTGTGGGTCTGAACCCGGATGCCTCACGCTATGCCGGGATTCATGTGAAACGGTATGTCGTTCTGGCATTGACGTTAAGCGGCGCTTTTGCCGGGCTTGCTGGCGCTATCCTCGTGTTTGGCAGCGAATCTCATCGGATGGTGACGGACGGCTCCACTACTGGCTTTACTGGCAGTGCAGGGTTCAACGGCATTGTGGCAGCGTTGTTTGGAGGTCTGCACCCTATCGGGACGATCCCCGCTTCTTTCTTGTTCGGCGCGCTTCTGGTGGGCGCTAACAAACTACAGCGTGTCGCTCAGGTTCCTTCTGCCCTGATCACCGCGTTGAATGGCCTGGTCGTTGTTTTTGTGGTCAGTATTGAGAACTGGCGAAATCGACGGGTCGCGGCGCGGATCGCGGCGCGCATTTCGGTTGACAGTGAGCCTGATGCCCTCCTTGAATCCTCGGACACTGCGGGAGCAACTACACTTGGGACTAAGTGATCTATTTTCTGCCAGTGTTTTGATCGGGATCGCAACTTCCGGCATCCGGCTGGCAACCTCGTATTTATATGCGGCTATCGGGGAGACCTTTTCCCAGCGAAGCGGCGTGCTGAATCTGGGCGTGGATGGCATCATGCTGCTGGGGGCGTTTGGATCGTATTACGTGGTGCTGACTACTGGAAGTCAGGGTCTCGCTTTGGCTGCGGCCCTCCTGATCGGTATGATCCTGGGGCTTTTCATGGCCTTTGTCAGTGTAACGCTCAAGGCCGAGCAGGGCATTAGCGGGATCGGACTGTATTTGTTTGGGTTCGGGATGAGCGATCTGTTATACCAGAAGCTGGTGGGGACGCCGCGCCCGATTGCGGGCTTTCCCAAACTGCCGATCCCGTTGCTGAGTGATATCCCCGTCATTGGCCCGATCCTGTTTCAGCACAATCTGCTTACTTATGGGGCGTTTCTGCTTGTTCCGGTGGCAGCCTTCATCCTCAATAAAACCACGCTCGGCCTACAGATCAGGGCCGTCGGGCAGAATCCAGAGGCGGCTGACTCATTGGGCATAAGCGTCACCAGAATACGCTATATGACGGTGATTGCAGGCAGCACGCTGGCGGGAATCGCTGGCGCATCCCTCTCGATTGCGCTGCTGAATATCTTTCAGCAAAACCTCACCAATGGGCAGGGTTTTATTGCCGTTGCCCTCGTGTATTTTGGCGCATGGCGGCCTACCGGGGTTCTGGCGGGGGCGCTGCTTTACGGGTTGATTGCCGCGCTGGTGCTGGCAGGCAATACCCTGGGGCTAATCCCCCGCAGTGTATCCGACATCGCGGCGATGATGCCTGCCATCATCACGATCTTGGCCCTGGTTGTAACGGTCAGCCGCGTCCGGGAACCTGCGGCACTCACCAAACCATACGGGCGCGGGGAATAAACGAAATTAGTTTGAATGGCAGCAAGGAGGCTCTATACACAGCGAAGTTCGATGGAAAGAAATGCGTTCGTTGCTACTTACTCTCTCAGTGACCAGGAGAACATCATGAAGAAATTCCACATTGGCATCTTGTTGGCATTCGCTATCGCGCTGGCTCTGGTGGCCTGTGGCGGTAGTGGTGGTGCAGCGACCGAAGCCGCAGCGCAACCGTTTCGCGTGGCGATAGTTTCTCCCAGCGCCAGCAATGACCTGGCCTTCAGCCAGAGCATGTTCGACGCGGTTAAGGCGATTCAGGCCGAAGAGGGCGAAGCCAACTTTGAAGTAGCGATCACGGACAACACCTTCGTGGTCGAAGATGCGGCGGCGGCCATCCGTGACTATGCCTCCCAGGGGTACGATCTAGTGATCGCCCACGGGTCGCAGTATGGTGGTTCGTTGCAGGAGATCGCCCCCGACTTCCCAGAGACAGCCTTCGCCTGGGGAACAGCGGGGGACACGTTTGGTTTGGATAACGTATACGCTTATGAAGCCGCCTCTGATGAAGGTGGATATGTCATGGGCGTTATGGCCGGGGCATTGACTCAGAGCAACACTATCGGCGTCGTTGGCCCGATTGAAGTCGGTGACGCCAAGCTGTATGTGGATGGGTTTGTCCTTGGCGTCGCGGCTCAGAATCCAGATGCTTCTGTCAATGTCAACTACATCGGCTCGTTTAGCGATGTCGCCCTGGCTTCGGAAGCAGCGCAGGCGCAGCAAGCGGCTGGCGCAGACATGATGACGGGCACGGCTCAGATGGTCGTGGGCGCGATTGGCGTTGCCAATGAGAATGGCATTCTGTGGTTTGGTACCCAGGCCAATCAAACCTCGCTAGCACCCGACATTGTGGTTGCTTCTCAGGTCTATCACTGGGAAGTCATCCTGCGCGAGATCATCAGCAATGTTCGTGCTGGGAAGCTTGGCGGCGAATCGTATAAGATCGGCCTCGCCAATGGCGGCGAAGTGATCGAATTCAATGATGGCTACGCTCTGCCCGCCGATGTGCTGACTCTTGGCAACGAAACCATCGACGGCATCAAGAACGGCACCATCACGTACACGCTTCCATAATGGAATAGTCAGAACCAGTATCATCGGGGGGAGAGGTCTCCCCCCGATGATTTGCCTCACGCAAGCATTACCTATCCTTCTGAACCAGGCTGATCGCCATGTCCCCAAACCCTGCTGACACCTTACCTCGTAAGTCCATTGAGCATCTTGAGATGCGTGGCATCGTCAAACGCTTTCCCGGTGTGCTGGCGAACAACCATGTCAACTTTGATGTGCGCAGCGGCGAGGTTCACACCCTGCTTGGCGAGAATGGCGCAGGCAAGAGCACGCTGATGAAAATCCTGTATGGGTTGTATCAGCAGGATCAGGGGGACATCCTGATCAATGGCGAGCGAGTCAGCATTCAATCTCCCAGCGATGCGATCAAGCTGGGTATTGGGATGATCCATCAGCATTTTATGCTCGTTCCTACACTAACCGTGGCTGAAAACGTCGCGCTTGGGTTACGTTCCAGCCGAGAGCCGCTGATGGACCTGGAACGAGTTTCGGCTCGTATTCATGAGCTTTCCGAGATTTACGGGCTTCGAGTAAATCCAGACGCATACGTGTGGCAGCTTGCCGTTGGGGAGCAGCAGCGCGTGGAGATTATCAAAACCCTCTATCGCGATGTCTCGCTGCTCATCCTTGACGAGCCTACGGCGGTACTTACGCCGCAAGAGGTCGATCAGCTTTTTGGTACGCTTCGACAGATGACCGCGGATGGACATTCGCTGATCTTCATTTCGCATAAGCTGCACGAAGTACTGGCGATCAGCGACCGAATCACTGTGCTAAGAGATGGGAGCCTTGTTGGGTCGATTCCAACCGGGGAGGCCACCCGCGAGAATCTCGCTCAGATGATGGTGGGCCGAGAAGTCGTCTATTCGCGTCCTATTCAGGCGGTCGAAGTTGGAGAGCCGCGACTGGTGCTGCGTGATGTATCTGCCATCAGCGACCGGGAAACGAAGGCGCTCTCCAACATTAACCTCGAGATACGGGGAGGGCAGATACTCGGAATCGCGGGCGTTTCTGGGAATGGTCAGCGGGAGCTGGCACAGGTAATCTCTGGTCTTCGCCCACTTACCAGTGGAAGCATCCTGCTGGATGATCAAAATATTGCGGGATGGGGTGTCAAATCTCTGCGCGATGCGGGATTGGCCTTCATACCGGAAGAACGGATGCGAGACGGAGCCATCAAAGATTTCACAGTCGCGGAAAATCTTATCCTACAAGAACACGATGTCGAGCCGTATTCCCACGGAATCTTTCTCGATTTTCGTGCGATAGCAGAACGCTGCCAGGAGCTAATCGCCAGCTTCAACATCAAAACACCCTCGCAAGAAACTACGCTGAAGAGTCTCTCCGGCGGGAATATTCAGAAGCTCATCATGGCGCGGGAACTGGCACGCAACCCCAATGTGCTGGTCGCATCCCAACCTACGCGCGGAGTCGATATTGGCGCGACTGAATATATTCACCAGCGCATCCTCGAACAGCGGCAACTGGGCACCGCCACTCTGTTAATCTCGGAAGACCTTGATGAGATTCTCGCGCTATCGGATGAAATTGCCGTCATGTATGAAGGCGAGATCGTGGGGATCGTCCGTCGGGGTGATGCGACGGTTGAGGAACTCGGCCTGATGATGGCTGGCGTTCGCCCTCAACCACAGGCTGAAAGCGCCTGAGCAGTCCCTGGGGCTATCTGTGTGAAACCTGGCAAAAGCTTGTAAGATTGATGGGATTACGATTACACAGATTATCTCACGCCAGAGGATTTCAACAGTGCCGCTTGTAAAATCGCCGCCGGGGAAGTTGCGTCATCTGGAATGGCTGCTGGCAGTCTTTGTCCTGATCCTCGGTGCAGCGATTTATTTGCATGGGATCGTGCAGAACCTGCCCTATCAGTTAAACTCTGACGAACCTTTCACGTGGATCTTCGTCAACCGATTGCTGCAAACTGGATCGTTATATGATCCCAAAAACTTCATCCCCTACCCTCCCCTGCGTATGATCCTGGGAGCCGGGGAACAGCATTTCCTGTATCTGGCTACTCCCCCAGGAAAACTCACGCAGCCCGTGGCGTACCTCACTGCACGATGCTTTTCCGTGTTCTATGGGGTACTGCTGCTGGCAGTGACTTATCAGGCCGGGCGCAAGCTGCACAGCAGCGCTGCTGGGATTGCTGCGATGCTTTATCTGGCGGTGCAACACGACGCGGTGGAGCTATCCAAGCTCTTAAAAACAGATAATCTGGCGTGGCTGCTTGGGATGGTTTGTATCCTATTCACTGTGCGCGCAGTCCGGCAGGGACGAGGACGCCTGAATATTTATGCACTCCTGTTCGCACTTGCAGCCATCGCCGCTAAATATACGATGGCTCCTGTTCTCGGCTTTCCCATCCTCGGCATGATTCTGGTGGCGGGTCGGAAATCGATTTTGTATGCCGGGATCGTAATGCTTATCATCATAGTGGTATCAGGATTCTTCGTCATTGCTCCCCCTGATTTCCTGGTTCGCTTGCTGCGCATGCTACCCACAGGCGTCCTTTTTGGACGTGAACACTTCTTTCAATTCCCGACCCTGCGGGGCAACTTTCGCGCCCTGATTTCCCAGGTTGGTGGTATCTATGCTTTGGTGCTTATGGTGGGTCTGGGCTTTTCCTTTGCGAGATTCTCCCTCCATTCGCAGGAATTCCGTAAATGGGTATTGATTCCAGTGATTGGCGTGATGATGGTGGGGACATTGTTCTTCCTCGGTTTGTTAGATCGTCCCTCGCGTGCACAGGATCTCTTCGTAATCGTGCTTGGATTTGCGCTGCTCTGGGGCGTGGGCATCGCGGCACTCACGAGGCAGCGAGCCGCCTTAGCTGTGCTCATGGCGTTTGGATTATTGAGTCCGCGCGTGGTGAATGCCTGGACGTTTGGGACGAAACTTACCCGACCTGATACACGTGTGTTAACTGCCGAATGGTTTATCGACCATGTTCCGGCGGGCACTCACATTGGCGTGGAGGCTGATAAGGTCGAATTTGAACGGGGATATGGTGGATTTCCCAGCGACAAGATTCTTTTCGTCGATGAAATTGCCTCGGTCTATCAGGAGTCGCTGGAGAGCTTTGCCCGGCGAGGGGTGGAATATCTGGTAGCGGATGAGCGTCAAATCTACGAGGGTGGGTTTTATGATTTTAACCCGCCGCATGAAGACTTTATGGCGAACGTTACCACAGTCTTGTCCCTTGCTGACCCGTACACCAATGGGTGGGAAGGGCCACGCCGCCTGATCTTCCGAATCCCCGCTATCCAGCAGCACCCGATGCACGCGTTTGTCGGGAATGAGATCGTCTTTAAGGGATACGATTTGCCGAGCACAACGATTGCACCGGGGGGAACCCTTGACCTGGTTCTCTACTGGGAGGCGTTGGAGCAAACCACTGCCAACAACATTGTCTTTGCTCAGTTGCTTAATGAGCAGGGAGAGTTAGTCTCTCAATTGGATGGCCCTCCGGGGGATGAACTTCACCGCACCTACGATTGGTGGCCTGGGTACTTCGATTGGGACGAGTGGCCGATTGTTGTACCAGACAGCCTGCCAGAGGGCGTCTATTCGCTGGTTCTTGGGATGTATGACGCAGACACACTTGTCCGCCTTCCCATCACGGACGCAGAAGGGGTTCCGCTGGGGGATCATCTTGAATTGACGTATATTGTGGTGCAGAGGTAACAGACCATGTGTAACGCAATCGAACCGACCGGGATCATTTCCTGATATGCCCTTCGATTTAGAGCAGCAATTTAGAGAGTTCGTTCACGCTCCTCAGAGGCCGTTGTTTGTGCATCAATGGGGTGTGCATGGGATCCTCGTGGAATGGTCCACGGATGATCCGGCGATTGACGTTCTGATCCGGGAGATGATGCGCGGATTCCCTCCAGCGGATGACACGGAGACGACTCCTCCGATTCGTATCGGAATCACGAGTGGGACAGGCTGGTCGATTCCTCACGATGCGGCGATACTCCCCCCATCCACTAATGAATTCGTGGATACGCTCGCTGCTTACCATCTGCGGACTACGTTTGCCCGCAAAGAGAGTGTCAATTACTACGAGATCGCACCATTGGGC
>JAHEME010000779.1 GCA_024643825.1 Chloroflexota bacterium
CGTCTGCTCTTGATCGGACTCGCCAATGTGTTCTTGACGGTACTGCTGATCAGTAGTGGTATAACAACTGCTTTGGGGATTTAGCATGGTTCAGCTCCTTGTCCCGTCTGATCTCATGTTCGTTCTCTTAGCTGGCGTTACAATAGTGGCAGCCATTTTGGCCCTTCAAGCGAAGGAACTTGTGTACGGTGCGATCGCGCTTGGGATAAGTTTCATTGGGATCGCGGGGTTCTTTCTCTCCCTTGACGCCCCATACCTCGCAATGCTCCAGATAGCAGTCTACGTGGGAGCCGTCGTCGTGTTGATTGTTTTCACGATAATGCTGGTTCGCCGCGAGGAGTTTGAGGCTCTCTCAGAACTTCCTGAAAGAGGTGAAGGAGCCGTGGGTCTTTGGCTGGCAGGACTGCTCGCAGTCGCGATTTCAGGCGTTGCCGCTTTGGCCGGACCGAACCTGCCTTCCGCCCCTTCATCAGGCGACCTTCCTGTCTCATCTCTGGGTATAGTCATTGCCTCGCAATACCCAGTACCATTGATCATACTCGCGCTTCTGATTTCAGCTGCATTGTTGGGAGCGTTGGTACTTGCAAAACTGGAGAAGTAGCATATGGTTTCTTTGGTAAGCTATCTAATCGTGTCCGCAGCACTTCTGGGGATAGGAATCTATGGCCTTAGCGTGAAGAAGAATGCCATCCGCATACTTTTCTCGGTAGAAATCATTGTCAACGCAGCCAACCTCAACTTCATAGCATTCGCACGCTACCTGAATCCTCCACAGATCTCAGGACAGGTAATTGTTTTCTATTCAATCGCCGCGGCAGCGATGGAAGCAGCAGTTGGCTTAGCCTTGATCCTTGTCGCATTCAGACTCAATCAATCCATCGATGTTAGAAAGCTGAACAAGCTGAAGGGGTGAAGCTCAATGTACATGCAGATCCTTCAGATCCTCTTAGTGCCTCTTGTTTTCGTCTTCATCACGTACTATGCGGGTGTCAAATGGGGCAGCAAAGCAGGGTATCTGTCCTTCTTAGCACTAGCTTACTCAACTCTGCTCACCCTTCTCGCGGCCTCGCAGGGAGGCGTGCAAGAATATTACGACTGGAGCCCGATCGGTCTCTTCGGGCTCAACGCCGACGGGTTGAGTATCCCAATTCTCTTCACAATCGCGCTCTTGTGCGCACTGATGTCCATCTATTCTATCCCATACATGGCCCACATCATTGGCGAACAGACGCAGCAGTTCGGTCTCTACTATGCGCTACTGCTACTATACTCAGTGGGAATGATGGGCGCGGTGCTGGCAACCAACCTGATCGAGTTCTACTTGTTCTTCGAACTGATGCTGATACCATCCTATTTTCTGATCGCTAGGTGGGGCTATGGCGACCGCGACAGAATCTCCTTCATGTATTTCATGTGGACCCACATCGGCGCCTTGGTCTTTTTTGCAGGGGTCCTGTGGATGTGGACTCTTAGTGGCACCTTCGACCTCTCAACGTTGCTGACAGCTGCGATACCGCAAGAGTATCGTTTGTGGCTCACAATACTGATGGTTTCAGGACTTCTAGTGAAGATGGCAGCGTTCGGCCTGCACATCTGGTTACCCCATGCTCATGCTGAAGCGCCCACTCCCATCAGCGCGCTACTGTCACCCGCAATGATAGGAATCGGAGGCTACGCCATTGTCAGAATCGTCATGACCACTCTCCCGTCAGCCTTCTTTCAGATTTCCCTAGCGCTCACAGTCTGGGCGGTCATCACGATGCTCTACGGGGGCGCAATGGCCCTTGTCCAAGATGATATCAAGCGCCTCTTGGCCTACTCAAGTATCAGCCAGATGGGCTACATTCTGCTGGGTATCTCTTCATTCCAGATTTTGGGCGTTTCAGGGTCAATGTTTCAGTACGTAAGCCATGGACTCGGCAAGGGAATTCTCTTCATGGTAGCAGGGACGATTATTCTGCAAACGCATGGGTTACGAAGCATAACTCGCCTAGGTGGCTTGGCTGCGAAGATGCCAATCACAGCAACCGCGGCTCTGCTTGGATTTCTCACAATCATGGGCATCCCGTTCACCTCAGGGTTCGTCTCTGAGTTTCTGATCTTTGCAGGAAGCTTCAACGAGGGA
>JAHEME010000780.1 GCA_024643825.1 Chloroflexota bacterium
CGCCTACTTCTTCTAGGGCGGCATAGCCAAGTGGCAAGGCAGCGGTCTGCAAAACCGTTATTCACCGGTTCGAATCCGGTTGCCGCCTCCAGTGAATTCAGGGAGTTAGACAATACGTTTAACTCCCTTTTCATTTCTGGCTGCGTTGAGGTCGCGTTTTGTTGCGCCTTGTGCAAACTATACCATGTCAAGAAAAAAATGCACCAGGTCGAAAATTTTCGTTTAGTTTACACCTGCTATAGAAAAGACCCTTGTTTTGGCTTTTTATGGTGGATTCTAGCGTAACACCTGATTTTTGTAAGTGCTTGATATTATTGGATACGGCTGCAACACCAAACGCAACACCAAGTGTTGCATATTTTAGGAGCATTTGTGGACCCAGTTAGTGCCCATCCAGAAATGGGCTTTTTCTAAACCGTTACAAAGAAGCGACCATTATCATTGTCTCAAGATGTCCTATTGAAGGGCGTTTCCAGCGTTACACGGAAACAGATCACAATGATTTTGTCCTAATTGGGCATACTTCTACTGTTGATTTTCGGTTTTCATCTCCTTTTTGTTGTGAATCTCTTAAGTTGTCTCAATTGCCCTCCTAGCCATTGTCAGGAGGTTCGCGGAGACCACTGATGCCCACACGTAGCTGTGAAAGGAAGTCAACGACTTCCACAGGCATCGATCGAGACCGAAACATCGCTTCAGCCAAGATATGGCGGACTCGATTCCTGCGCGAAACCTGCGCAGACGGTTGTAAACGTACTCACTGCGGCACATACGCTCCACACTTATGCCGCGCTTCTTTGCAAAACAGACGTCCTTGATATTTTTCGACTTCGCCCATTCGAGGTTCTTTTTTGAGGCAAAGCCTCCATCCAGGGCGATCTTGAGGGGATAGCGGCCATAAACCTGATCATGACGATTGAGCATTTGTTCCATCAGGGTGGAGTCGGCCGGATTGCCTTTAACGAGAAGACAGTCTGTGATCAGATTGGAAGGCCCTACACTGAGGCAAACCTTATGACCGTACAGAGTATCCCGGCGATCCTTCTTGATGATATCCGTGTGGGACTCGAAGAGAGAAACGACCTTGTCTTCAGCAGGAACGCTCTCACCGTCAAGCACTCTACGGGTCGTTTGATTGATCACCTGTTCGACCAGGGGAATAAGGCGCTTCATCTCATCGACAAGCGCAAACAGAGGCACACAAGCGCTGCTCTCAATCAGGCAGACGGTGGTCCTTGCGTAATTGAGCACCCTACGGGTGACTTTGAGGAGATCTTTATAGAGTCGTTTTCGAAGTGCCGCGTCGTTGCAATGAGTGATAGCAAGCATCCTGCGCTTGGCCACCTTTGTATGGTCTGAAAAGTGGATCTCGAAGGGATCTGATTCCTCTTTGATTTGGATGAGGATGCGGGTTAACACCCGCACCGAATCCCACAGCAACGTGGAATCTGAAGGTTCATGGATATTGGAGCAGACTACCGTGCAGTCTACCCGACTCTGCTGGCCTTTCTCGATCTCTCTATCTTGGGCACAAGCCATAAGGATGTCGTTGATGGCTTTCCATGTCTGAGGTGAAATAGCTTTGATCACAGCGCACAGGGCGGATTTCTTGAAACCCTCATCGGCAAACCCGATCCGGCAAAAGTGTCGATAACATCGAGAGTCAAGGATATGAAAGGCAAGATCCTCATAGCTGAAACCTTCGGTCTGCTTCACGATGGCTGCCCGAAGAACCTGTTCCGCACTCATCCCATGGGCTCCTGCACCCTGGGTTTGAACATCACGAGTAAGGTCTTGCCAGACCATCTCAGAGATGATAGGGTTCTCATCAAGGATGTCGCTGATTCGCTGCAACTCCTCGGCGCGTGGATGCTCCATGGAAGGAATCAATACCGGCATCTGGTTACATTGCTTCTCGCGCATTTCTTGGTAGCTCCTTTCCCTAAGTTGTTTGAAGATCGCAATCTTTCAATAACAACCAGAGAGAGATATTGTCTACCCTGAAATGCGCTTTTTTAGTCATCGATTCAAACTATTACCCATTTCTGGATGGGCACTAGACTAAGCAACTTCTGGTCCGTCCCTGCGAAGAGAGTATATTAAAAGGTCGTCACAAGGGGCA
>JAHEME010000781.1 GCA_024643825.1 Chloroflexota bacterium
GCTGCTGGCGGACACGTGAATCTGCCCCACTTCCGCCAACACCGCTGACACCTGCCCGAAACTGACCTGTCCTCCCAGCCACACCGCCAGTCGATCCACTGCCGGGCTGCTGCCATACGCGCTCAACCCAAACTCCTCATCCAGGGGGAAAAGCCCCTCCTGGCAGGTCTTGCACCAGTAGCGACCTCGCTCGACTCGCAGCCCTCCGACACGACTTTCGACCTGCCTGGCGGTTTGTCCCTTGTACTGCAACATCTCTCCGCAGGTCTCACATCTCAGGCGCGCTGCCGGTTGTTTGCTTTCCAATTGTCCGACCAGTAACTCCGCCACCTCTATACCCCATTCCCCACGTATTCCCAGAATGAAGTCCTCCAATTCGGTGACGGTGAATGTCTCGTGTACCTCTTCCCACGCCAGCACTCGTTCGATGGCTTCTTCCATCTCTTTCACCATTGCTGCTTTCACTTGTTCGCAACTCTTCTTCATGGCAGGCTTCCTCCTCTCGCCTACCTATTCTATTCCCTCCTTCCCGCAAAGTGAATTACACCCCAATCGAGCGAGACAAGTTAGAGTCACCGCTTGTTTGCGTGATCGAAAAGATCCGACTATAGTTAGTGTCATCAGCGTAACGTGCTTTAGATACTGATGCTTTTCGCTGGTTCTAAATACAAAACTGGGATCTGGTTCGGAGCAGGTCTATGCTGAGTCATCGTCAAGAACTGAACATATCCGCTCGACAATCATGTCAAGCGGATTTTTTTGATCACAAAACCCGGTTCATATAGTTTTCATTCAACATAGATGGTTGGTGCAAGTCGGTTCGATCCCTGTTCCTAGCTTTGCCTAGATATGGTTAAGTCCTACGCTCCATTACTGATAATGGGAATCACCTTCACTTGTGCAGGTAGTCTTCCTTTCGCATAATTAAGAACCTATCGATCAGATGATTGTTCATCACACGATATCGGCTGTCACAATCGGAAAGGGAGGTTGAGCAGATCGTGCAAACTTCGCTAGCAGTTCCACAACTTCTAGCGCAGGTGGCGCTCTTCCGTGATCTCACCGTGGCGCAGCTTACAGCAATCACACCCTGGTTCCGCTTAGATACATTCCAGGCCAACGATCCGATTTTTCATGAAGATGATGAGGCAAACCGCTTCTGGGTGGTTCGTGAGGGCGAAGTCAAGATCATGAGGTATGCCCCTGGAGGCCGTGAAGTTGCAATCGAGGTGATTCCGGCGGGGGAAGTGTTTGGCGGCTCCGTGTTCTTGATGCCGATTCACCCAGCAACAGCAGTGGCGCTCTCCCAGGCGGCAACTCTTAGCCTCTCACTGGAGGAGTATCACAATCTGCTAAACAAGTACCCCGCTGTTGGAATCCGGGTAATCAAGATACTGGGCGAGCGTCTATTGAGCGTGATTCATATGCGGACATTAGCAGCCGACCGCGTCGAGCGGCGTCTCGCGCATATTCTGTTGAAAATGGCATCCAAGTGTGGCGTGAAGACACCGGAGGGCATCAAAATCAATATCAGTTTGACTCGCCAGGACCTAGCTGATCTGGCGGACACCACCCTGGAAACCACGATCAGAACCATGTCTGTATTTCGCAAGAAGGGATTGGTAAAAACCCTGCGCGGTGGATATGTAGTTATCCTTGACGACCTTAGTCTACAGCAGATTCGTGGAGGATAGCTTCCCCTATAATGTACCCCACAAATGCTGCCCCCAGTATCGCTTTTTCAGGTGCGGAAACTCGTCTTGCAGCTTGCGCAACGACGCCCCTTTCAGATACTGGGCAATCTTGGCCAGACTGAGTGCTGGTGGACAGGACACCAGCAGGTGAATATGATCCGCACTCACATGTCCTTGCAGTATCCTGATTTCCCGTGCCATACAGATTTGCCGAATGACCTCTCTGGCTCGCTGGGCTATTTCTCCGCGCAGTACCTTGTACCGATACTTGGTTGCCCACACAAAGTGATATTGAATATCGTATGTTGTATGCGGCCCTTTTCGATACTCTGGCATAGTTCCCCCTCTCGGTGGAACTATACCTCAACTTGCTAAAGCTGTTCGCCTCAAGGCGAAGGGTTTAGACCCGGCCCTTGGAACTAAAA
>JAHEME010000782.1 GCA_024643825.1 Chloroflexota bacterium
GGGGTTAGCTAGGTAATCGGTGCATCGGCTTGAACGAAGTGAAAGCGCACCTTGAGGTGCGGCTAGTAGAAGGCCCTTATAGGGCCAGGTCATGCCACCCGCTATGCGGGTGGTCATGACTGGTAATTGGCTTGACTAATACAACACATGTTGTATAATCTCATCCAATTGAACCCTTGCTATTGAGAGAAGGTGGCTTATGGGAATGCGCATTTCCTGCTTACAGGATAATCTGGCACATGGTCTCAATATTGTGGGGCGGGCAGTAGGCACACGCAGTACACTGCCAGTGCTATCTAACGTGCTGCTGGCCTCAGATAATGGGCGTCTCCGAGTAGCTGCGACAAATCTAGAGCTTGGTATCACGGCCTGGATTGGCGCATCCGTGGATGAAGACGGAGCAATCACTGTACCTGCCCGTACCCTGAACGACCTTGTGAATACTCTCTCCCCAGAGCGGGTAGACCTGGATGTTGCAGTTCGCACCAACACGTTGAATCTGCAATGTGGGGCTACTACGGCACACATCAAAGGAATCGATTCACAAGAGTTCCCGATCATGCCACAGCCCACAGATGAGGATGACACCATCCCGATCCCGGCAGATGAGTTTCGTGAGATGATTTCGATGGTGGCATTCGCCGCTGCGCGCGATGACAGCCGCCCGGTGCTTACGGGGGTTTCGATCTCATTCCAGGATGGAATTCTCACGATGGCTGCGGCGGATGGCTTCAGGCTATCGGTTCGTGAGATTGCTCTTGACGTGGAATATTACGGCACGTTCTCACTGGTTGTCCCTGCGAAAACGTTGCAAGAACTGGCCCGCATCATCGATGATTCTGATGAATTTGTGAATCTGGTGCTGCCTGCAGATCGTTCTCAGGTACTGTTTCACATGAATAATGTGGAAGTCGTCACCCAACTGATCGACGGTGCATTCCCGGATTATCGCCAGATTATTCCACGCGATACCCCGACACGAACCGTTGTCGATACCGTGAGTCTGCTCCAGGCTTGTAAACGAGCCGATATTTTTGCGCGGGAGGCGAACCATACCGTACGCATGAGCATCGAGCCGCAGGATGGCATGGCAGGAATCCTCCGGGTGACTGCCCAATCCTCCGAAACTGGCGAGAACGAAGTGGTGCTGGATGCCAGTATCGAGGGCGAAGGGATGGAAGTAGCCTTCAACGTACGCTATCTGATTGAAGTGTTGAATGTCATTCACTTTGACCGTGTGATGATTGGAACCACCAGCGTCGATAAGCCCGGCGTGGTTCGTCCGGTTACAGAAGATCGCTTCACTCATGTTGTTATGCCCATGCACATCGGGCGCTGATTAACAGAACACGAATAGCGGCAGCCGTCTGTGAAGAATCCCCGACGGTTGCCGCTTGGTTGTCCCCACGCTAGACTCCACCAGGATACTCATTTCGGATACTTTACAGATGAAATTCCGTAGGCTTATTGCGGCAATACTCACTGCCATACTGTTCGCCGGGATCGTTGGGACGGTCGATGCCCAGGACGAACCTCCTCCAGAGTCGGAGCGTGGAGGATATCTGGCGGCGATTGCCGGGTGCGCTTACTGTCATTCTCCAGCAGATGGCCTCGCCTTCAGCGGCGGCTCATTTTCGCAGAATGGCGTCGCCTACGTTGCGCCGAATCTGACCCCTTCTGACAGCGGGCTTGATGGCTGGTCATCCGAAGATATTGCAATCGCGATCACAACCGGGGTCAGGCCCGACGGCAGCCAGCTTTCCCCGGTGATGCCGTACCTGTATTTCAATAACTTGGCAGATTCCGATGTGGATGCGCTGGTTGCCTATCTTCAGGGGCTTGCACCTGTGGAAGACGGCCCCCCGCTGGTGGCAGATCAGGCTGAAGGGATCATGCCCCCCACTCCGCAGCGGCAAATGGGTATTGCCGCACCAGACCCAACAAACTCGGTGGCATATGGCGGTTATCTAATCGATGCAGTAGCAGCCTGCGGAGCATGTCATACCCCCGTGCAGGCAAATGGATTGCCTGATCCTGATCTCTACCTTGCCGGGGGCACAGCGTTCTCAGGAGAGTGGGGGACTGTCTATGCGGGCAACCTGACTCCCCAACCTACG
>JAHEME010000121.1 GCA_024643825.1 Chloroflexota bacterium
TCTGCACCATCAGCCCGTGGGATCAGGCGGCAGTGCTGGAATCGGTGAAGAAGACGGCCAAGTGTCTGATCGTACATGAGGACATTGAATTTGGTGGGTTCGGTGCGGAGGTGGCGGCGATGGTGGTTCAGGATGCATTCCTGTACCTTGATGGCCCGGTGACTCGGTTGGGTGCGCCGTCTGTGCCTGTGCCCTTCAACACCGGGTTGATGGATGACGTTGTGCCGACGGTGGATCGGATCAAGGAGAGGATGGCAACTCTTCTGGCCTATTGAGCTAGAAAAGGAACCCTATGATGATTACGAACTTTCTTGAGAAGGTATTTGAGCACAACAATTGGGCAAACCTTCAGATCATCCAGGCTTGCTCAACGCTCACAGACGAGCAGCTTGATGCGGAACCACAATCCGCCACACAGGGAAGTATTCGCAGCACGCTGGTGCATCTCGCGGCGGCGCAGCATGGGTATCTGAAACTGCTAACTTTGCCACTCGATCAGAGGGATGGGCCTACTGCCGTCGAATTTGCAGACGTATCGAAATCGATGCGTACAACCGGAGAAGCCCTGCTCGCTCTGGTACGCGGCGATGCGAGCCTGATCGCGGAAACCAAAATCCGAACACGAGACGGGTGGTATGTGGAACCGTGGGTGCTGATGACTCAGATCATCAACCATGCCACCGAGCACCGCGAGCAGATCAAGAGTATGCTCACCTCGCTGGGTGTGGCTCCGCCAGAGATTGATGGATGGAGCTATGGGGAAGTCACTGATGCGCTTGTTCCTGCAAAATAGGCATTCATTGATCCGGGAGTTGGCGGTACTGGTTGATCGAATCACGCAGGTCGCGGGCTGCCAGGGAAGGATCGGATGAAAAGATAATTCCGCGCGCTGAATTCAGGATCATGCCCCTGCTGCTGGTATTGATCCCGGCGCGGACGGTCGCTTCCACGTCTCCGCCCTGCGCACCGAGACCGGGAACCAGCAATGTCATTTCCCCAACGATCTCGCGGATGCGGCGCAGTTCTTCGGGATAAGTCGCTCCGGCGACCAGCATGCAGTTCTCATGCGTGTTCCAGGAATCATTCACCGTCCAAGCTATGATTTCCCAAAGTGCTTCCTCATTCACCTGCAAATCCTGGAATTCGCCCGCGCCGGGATTCGAGGTGCGGCAGAGAATGATGCAGCCTTTGTCCTGGCGTTTTAAGAACGGATCCAACGCTTCACGTCCTAGATAGGGATTCAAGGTGACAGCATCGAAGCCCAGCCAGTCGAAGATGGCGGTGGCATAACCCTCGCTCGTGGAACCAATATCGCCGCGTTTGGCGTCACAGATGGTCAGAATGTCTGGATGCACTGCGGTGAGATACTCCATTGTGAGCTTCAATTCGCGCAGACCTGCATCGCCGCGTGCCTCATAGAAGGCGATCTGCGGCTTGTAGGCGCTGGTGAATTCCTGAGTCTGTTCGATGATCCAGCGGTTGAAATCGAACTGTGGTGTTGTGCTGGTGAGGAAGCGATCGGGGATCAGGCGAATGTCCGAATCAAGACCGACACATAACAGCGAGTTGATGATCTCCACCCTCGTGTTGAACTTCTCGACTGCGTTCGTCATGTAGAGAGTCCCTGTCTTGCCGCCCAGTCGTGCGGATCGGCAGCCCAGTCATAGATCACAGATAGCTCGTCAGCATCGAAGCGGCCCATGTGCTTCCCTTCCGTGACCAGGGTATCAAAGCTGGATAAAACATGCAGATCCACGCTGGCGCGTTTGAAAGCGTCTGCGGCCTCCTGGAAACCATAGGTTGTGATGGCAAGGCAATGATCTACCCCTGCATCCTCGGATCGCAGCGCCTCGACCCCGGCAAGACTGCTGCCCCCGGTGGTGATGTGATCCTCAATGAGCAGCACGCGCTGTCCTGCGACTTCGCCCCCTTCGACGCACTTCATCGCGCCATGATCCTTCGTCTGTTTGCGCACAAATACAGAGGGCTTCCGTAGCGCAAACGCCAGTGCCGCGCTGTGGGGAATCCCTGCCGTCTCGATCCCGGCCAGCACGTCAAGCGGAATGGAATGCTCGATGATCAACTGTTCGAAGCCGGAGATCACCAGCCGCCACACCTCCGGCCAGAAAGGAAGCGTGCGGTTATCGACATACACAGGGGAGAGCATCCCCGACTTGAATGTGACCGGATTGCCCGGTGTGAAGCGCACCGCTCCGATCTCGATCAGCTTGCGGGCGATGTGCCGGGATAGATCAGGAGCCATCCGATCCTCCTACAATGCCAGCAACTGCCAGTGGGCCGCCATAAATCAGTGCGCTGAAATACTGTACCACGGTCACGCCGTAACGGGTGAAATTGCGCAGCGTCTCCGCCGATTGCACGCCGCCGCAGCCGATGATGTCAATCGGGTAGCCCCAGCGTCTCTTTTCTTCCACCAGGCAGCGCACCACTTCGACTGCATAGTTATGAAGTCCGCCGCCACCGACCCCGGCAGTGAGCGTGGGGTTATCCGGGGATGGCGAGGGCAGCGTATTCGTAGCGACCACAGCACGTACCCCTACCTCGGCAAAGGTTCGCATCAAGACCGAGATTTGCTCGCGGCTCAGGCCATGACCCAGTTTGACCCACAGCGGAGTATCCCATCCAGCACATCGCAGTGTATCGATCATACCGCCGCACAGGAGGCGGGCCAGTTCCTCACTCTGATTGCCCAACGGATCATCTTCTGTGTTAGGGCAGCTCAAATTGAGCGTAAACCACGATGGGCGAATGTCATGCTGGATGAATGCATTCAGGGCTTCGAGGACTTCGCGGGCGCTTTCTTGCGGATCGGTGCCCCCTGGGCTGACGGCAATGTTGATCCCAAAGGAGGATGGAAGGTCTGCACGGTGCATCGCCAGGAACTCGGCGGCGGGTATCGCGCCCGGATTTCTGAGGCCGACGCGGTTCTGCGTGGAGCGCGTGGCTGGGTCGCGCCACAGCACGACACCAGGATTCCCGATGCGGGGCCATCGTGTGAATGATCCAAATTCCACAGGCCCGACCAGCGCGGGCAGCGACCGCCAGCCTGGGATCACGTTTGATCCCACGCGTACTGCATCTACGGCGGCTTCTTCTGATTGGAAGCCATCGCCTTTGACCCAGCCCGCTGCCACGATCAGCGGATACGACAGCCGCACACCGCCGACATCGACTGGCTGCTGCACAAAGACCGTCCGATGAAGAGCGCGCATACCAGCCACCGCAGCGCGGCTCCCATCAAGGCGGCGCATAAGTTGAATCGCGCGGTCATGACCTTCCTGCGCCGAGCCACGAAAGAGCAATGGGTGAATGAGTCCCACGTAGATCCAGCGATAGATGGCAAGAATGAACCTGCCCAATCTCGAATGTGTGCCTGGCTTTCGCACCTTTGATTTGCGAATGTTCATCAAATCCAGTACGCGTACAGGCAGGTCTCCGGCGGTCGCGCTATGCACCTGGTTTCCCATGATCATCTCCTCCCAGGCAAAAAAATAGCCACCTCAATGGGTGGCTGTTTTAACAAATGAGTCGTCTGGTTCTTTGGTCAATGGTCGAACAGACGACCATTTCAGGTCGAATGCAGGTGTGCAGGTTCCTACTCTATTTTTTTGTCGCACCAGCATGTCCGCTATCCTGAGCAATTGGCAAACTTTTGAGAGTATAGCGTGAAATTTGCAAAATGCGAATCGAGTTTGGCAGCACGATCAGTCTCCCGGCAGCCACGCCAGCACCCGATCCGCCGCCGAGCGCACCGGGCGCAGGATGGGCATTACCGGGTACATGGTGCGGATCAACTCCATGACTCGCCAGAAGGCGACTGCCGCCATGCCATGCGCCAGCACCGCAAATAGGGGCGGCATCTGCTTGGTGTAGTACATCCAGCACAGGCGGGTTGTACCCCAGAGTTCGAGGAAGTAGCCCAGCCCGGCCCCTGCTGCGAAGGTCAGCACCGTGAGCCGTCGATCTCGCGGGAACACGATCAGGAAGGCGCACAGCACCAGCGCGGCGATGGTCATGGGCTTGGCGAACGTCGGGGCCACGAACGCGATCATCAGCGCATAGAATGTCGGGAAGATCAGCCAGTAAAGCACATCGAAGACCCGGCCCCCGCGCTCCTCGACCGCCAGCCGCAGGAAGCGCACCAGACGGTCGATGCTGAGGGCGGCTATCGGCCATGCCGGGATGATCCACAGCGGCGGGCGCTCGAAGGTGTAATACGTCCATAGATGAGTCTGTGTGCCCCAGCTTTCGATCACCAATCCACCTGCCGCGCCGACGGCGATGATCAACGCATCTTTGCGAATATCCGCGCCAATCACCAGCAGGACGGTCATTACCGCGAAGACGCCCAACAGCAGCCAATCCATATACAGCCACCACGCGCCGCCCCAATCGATCAGCGCCAGCAGATCGGCGGCAAGCTGCCACCAGATGACGATGATCAGTGTGATGGTCATCAGGAACGTGCCAAGTAAAATCGTACTGGATCGCGTCCAGCGCAGGTGCGGGCGGAGGCGGCCCCACAGGGAATTGGGTTCGTTGGTGGTTGAAGTCTGGCTGGCTTCTAGCTGCATAGCGTGTTCGATCCGTGATGAATGAGTTGATCGGATTGGCAAGAAACTCGCGCTATTGTGCCAGAGATTGGATTCTGGGACAACGCGAATTCTCGTTTACTCCTCATCCATTAGATCGCTTGCCCGGCGCAGCGCGTCTTTGCCGAAACGCTCGCGCAGCACATCGAGCGTCTTCTGCAAGCGTCGATCCTCTTCCTCTGCCGGGGCATCCCATAGACCCAACTGGCGCGGCCCTGACTCGAAGCCGCTGACCCCCACGCCGATCAGCCGCACCCGTTTATCGGGAGGCCAGTTCGCTTTGAACAGGGCCTCCGCTGCCGCCCAGATTTCGCCGTCGAGGTCGGTGGGGTGGGGGAGCGTCACCTGCCGGGTCAGGGTGGTGAAATCCGCCCAGCGCAGTTTGATCGTTACCGTCGTCCCGGCGAGTTCGTGCTTTCGCAGGGTGCGGCCCACGCTATCCCCCAGGGAACGCAGCGTGCGTTTCAGCGTTTCTTCATCACTCACATCCTGCGTGTAGGTGGTCTCGCGGCTCACGGATTTGGTCTCGCGTTCGGTCTCGATGGGGCCGTCGTCGATGCCCTTCGACCGCAGGGCGAGGTCGGCTCCGTGTTTGCCGAACCGCCGGATGAGTTCGGCATCCGACCGCGCTGCCAGATCGCCAATGGTGCGGATGCCGAGTTCGCGCAGACGCTCGGCAGTCTTCGGCCCGACGCCCCATAATTCGGTGACTGCCAGCGGCGCGAGGAAGGCGGCTTCCTGCCCTGGTGGTACGACCATGATCGCATTCGGCGGCCCTTCGATGCCCCTGGCACGTGCGCCTTCTTTGCCGATGTTGTTGGCAATCTTGGCGACGAGTTTGTTGTTAGCCACACCCAGCGAACAGGGCAGATCAAGGTCGTCGCGGATGGTAGCCTGGAGTCTACGTGCAATCGACTCGGCATCCTCTGGCAGCAGGGTCACATCGAGAAATGCCTCGTCGATGCTGATCTGCTCGACCAGTGGGGTGAGGTCGTGGAGCTTCGCCATGACTTTGCGGGAGATTTCGCCGTACTTGCCATGCCGCGCACTGATGATGATCAGTTCCGGGCACACCCGTACCGCGCGGGCCATCGGCATGGCAGACCGAATGCCGAACTTGCGCGCCTCGTAGGAACAAGATGCGACCACGCCGCGCTCATCGGGCTTTCCACCCACCGCAAAGGGTTTGCCACGCAGCGCGGGGTTCTCCTGCGCTTCCACGGCGCAGAAGAAGGCATCCAGGTCGAGGTGCAGAATCTTGCGAACCATATGTTCTAATGATAATCGATTCTCCGAATTCGCGCTGACACTGGCCCAGGGTGTGGGAAAGCAAAAGCGCGACCCTTTCGGATCGCGTCTTGCGCTACCAGTAAGATTCGGAAATCGAAAAAACTACTGCAACACGGTCACAGGGTTGTATTGAGGCTGTATCATGCGCTCGGAGATCTCCGCTAGAATGCGGTCAATCTGATCTTTGCGAGCAATAATGATCAATTCTTCTCCGTGCTCTTTGAGAACCTCGGAGGTATGCCTTAGCGCATGGGCGATCTCTTCGCCTTCCAGCGGCGTGGTGGCTTCAAACCCTTCTTCAAGTCCCTGAAGATAGCCTTCCGGGTTGGCATCAATCCATAGGTGGGCTACATCAAACCCAAAGAAATCGCACAGCTTTGAGACCTGGTCTACATCGTCCATATCCGTCAGGTCGCTCCAGCGAACGCCGTGTACTCCTGCGACAACTGACTTATCTACTTTGACTGTCATACTACCTCCGGCCTGATTCGCCTTGCTGGGCACGGCCAGGAAGGTTTGTTGTTAGGACTTAAGCACTTCTATGTTCATTCGTATCCGGGCGAAAGTGCGTAAGCCCTTATAGTAAGGATACTCTACAGAAAATAGGCTGATCTTTCCATAGGGTAAAACCCTTATTTGCTGCCATAGAACTCATAGAGAGTAGTATCTGCGCTTTCCATTTCGAGGGTACATTCGTCCCAGACGCCGAAACAGGATGCGGTGAGGGCCTTGTCCGCGCCGCTCGTGCATCCTGTTTCAGCAAGGAGGAGAGAGTTGTTCCGCATATTCGGGGACCAGCCGAATATAGTACTAGAATAGATGGATTTGATCGCCGACTCAATAGGGTGCTACCCCACCATTAGATGGGGTTGGGTGTATACTGTAGGGCGATTTGTGAAGTCAGAAGAGCCGATGGCCCGGTATCCCCGCTTTTCAGGAGGAAGCTGTGCGTAAGATCACAGGACGTAGTGTGTTTGCCGTCCTTGTTGGAGCATCACTGCTGCTGGCTGGCTGTGTCGCGGATGATTCCGCGCCGCTCAATGATCTCTTCCCGCCGCAGGTGGGCGATTTTCTCCGCACCAGCGGCCCGGCCCCGGACCCGGTTACGGAGGTTGATCAGGCCACCTATCAGGGAGGCGCGGGCAGCATCACGCTGCGTATTCGCCGCGTTGGGGCGGGTCAGATCGATCATGCGTTGAGTGAACTTCCCATCACGGCGACCGATGTCGGCTATGATGCGGCACTAGGGCAGCGGGAAGGGGTGTTCTTTACCTTTGCCGACGAGTTCCATGCGGCATGGGGCAATGGGGATTGGGTGTTCATCATCTCGGCAGGTAGTCAGGCCGCGCGCGTCGCCTTTCTGAATACCTACGGATACTGATCACTATGATGATGATCCTGGGTATTGTGCTGATCTGTCTGGTCTTCCTGTTTGTGGGCATTCTCGCTGGGGGCCTTGTCTTGTTCATCCTACGCGACAACGATAGGGGAGCTTGAGTTGAAGAAACACTTTGTGCTAGTGGCGGGGAACATTGGTGCGGGAAAGACGACCCTCACTGACCGTCTTGCTGCCCGGCTGGGCTGGGATGGGGGATATGAGTCGGTCGCTGCCAATCCATTTCTGGCGGACTTCTATAGCGATATGCGCCAGTGGTCGTTTCACCTGCAAATCTACTTTCTGGGGGATCGGGCCGATCAGCATGCGCGCCTCTCGGAACAAAAGGAATCGTCGATCATTGACCGCAGCATCTATGAGGA
>JAHEME010000122.1:0-387 GCA_024643825.1 Chloroflexota bacterium
GGCGTGCTGTGTTATCCGCGAGATGAGCCGATCAACCCGAACAACGAGGCCACCCCCTCCACTGAACCGGGGACGGTCAGCGAGACCGAAACGCCTGTCCCGTAAGCACGAGGAGCGATCCACCATCATGACCCTTTCCCAATCCGGCGACAAAGAACTCGTCGTTTATTCGCGCAGCACCTTCTGCCCGTTTCAAATGAAGGCCGACCGGGTGTTCCAGGAATTTGGGCTGGAACCCCGCACGCTGATGATCGACCGGGATGACAAGGCGCGCCAGCGCGTCGAGGAGTGGACGGGCTTCCGATCCGTGCCGACCATCCTCGCCGCCAATCCCAGCGAAGACCTGCCCTACGAGCCGCCCGCGCCGCTGGCAAAAGGAGCCAGCCC
>JAHEME010000122.1:397-7641 GCA_024643825.1 Chloroflexota bacterium
GGCATGGATTCATTGAGTAATGTTCACAGAGTTATTCCTCCCTTCTCCCTCTGGGAGAGGGGGGCAGCCTTCGGTTGCTAGGGGATGAGGGGAAAAGAGAACAAGCCTATGCGATTACAAGATAAAGTTGCCATCGTCACCGGGGCGGGACGCGGAATCGGAGAAGCGATTGCCATCGGCTATGCGCGCGAGGGCGCGAAGGTCGTGCTGGCTTCCCGCACGCAGTCCGAACTTGACGAGGTGGCGAAGCAGATCGAATCGATGGGCGGCGAAGCCCTGGCTATAGCAACCGACGTGACCGACGAAGCCGCAGTCGAGGCGCTGGTAGCCGCTGCGCTGGAACGCTTCGGGCGCATCGACGTGCTGGTCAACAACGCAGGCGGCGGGATGTGGCGGCATGTCTGGCGCACCTCAATGGAGATGTGGGACTGGCTGATCGGCGTGAACCTCACCGCTCCGTTCCTGTGTACCAAACACGTCTGGCAGTCGATGCAGAAGAACGGCGGCGGCGCGATCATCAATATCGGATCGACCTCCGGGTCGCGCGCCTATCCGCTGATGGCGGCCTACAGCGCCAGCAAGTGGGGGTTGGTCGGCCTGACCAAGTCCACCTCCGCCGAGGGCCGCGCCGAGAATATCCGCGTGAACATCATCAACCCCGGCAAGGTCTCGACCGGGTTCCGCAACACCGCCAGCGATAAGGAACCGATCCTCGACGCGGAAGACTGCGTTGGCACGGCCATCTTCCTCGCATCGGATGACGCCCTGCACGTACACGGGCAGGTGATCGAGTTGGAGCATGCCCCGGAAGACGAAGCCACCCGCCGCCGCCGCGCCCGCGAAGCGGCCAAAGCTAACGGAGGGGAGTAAACATTTCCGCTCTGCTATGAGTAAATTTGTAACCACGGAGATACGGAGGGACACGGAGAAATATTCTTTTAGGTTTTCCTCCGTGATCTCCGTTTCTCCGTGGTGAATCTTTTTCCTTTGACAACCGATCTCACCTAAGGAATCGTATGCCCATCCCAACTACGAAAACCCTATTCGCCGCCTGCGCCCTGACCGCGATTCTCGCTGCCGGGTGCGGCCCCGCCGTCACCGCCACGCCCACCGAGGAACCCGGCGCGCTCCCCCGTGAACACACCGTCAGCGCCGCCGATCTCCAGGTCGGTGACGGAACCGACATCTGTGATCAGTTCCCCACGCCGGAGCTTGCGCCGTTCAAGGCGGCGTCCAATACGCCATTCGCCATCATCCCTGGCGAGCCGCAGCTTGGCCCCGACAGTGCCCTGATCACCATCATTGCGTATCTCGATCTGGGGTGCGCCGATTGCACCGCGCTGGTACGCGGCTTGCAGGGACTCGCCGAGGCGTACCCGGACGAGGTGAGGATCGTGTGGCGTCACCTGCCCGGCGACCCTAATGCGGAACTCGCCGCCGAAGCCCTCGAAGCGGCATCGGCGCAGGGCGGTAACGGGGCCTTCTGGAAGTACCTCGACGTGCTGGCTGACCATCAACCGGAGTGGCACGCTATGCCCACCGATGAACTCGCGCCAGAGCTAGGCACGCTCGCCGATCTCGCCGGGTTGGATGGAACAATCCTCACCGAGGCAGTGAACGATCACAAGTACAAACCCCAGATCGACGCATCCATCGGCGGTGCGGCGCAGATCGGCATCCCGCAGGCTCCGATGCTGTTCTTCAATGACTTGCCCGTGCCGACCCCGCCCACCGCCCTCACCGATCTCAGCCTGATCACCGATGTAGTGCTGATCCGGCAGCAATACGCCACCCCGCCGCCGATGGTGATCGACCCCGCGAAGGATTACTCCGCGTGGATCGTCACCGAGAAGGGGACGATTGCGGTCGATCTGTTCGCCGATCTTGCCCCGGAGACGGTCAACAACTTCGCGTATCTGGCCTGTGTGGGCTACTACGATAACCTGACGTGGCATCGCGTCATCGCCGGGCAGATCGCCCAGGCAGGTGACCCCACCGGGCTTGGCGTCGGTGGGCCGGGCTACAACATCATCGATGAGTTTGCGGGAAGTGGGCTGGTGTTTGACCACGCGGGCTGGGTCTCGATGGCCCACACCAGTCAGCCGAACTCGGCGGGCGGGCAGTTCTTCATCACGCTGGCGCCTACCGAGAATCTGAATGGAGCGTTCACGATCTTCGGGGAGGTGGTCGGCGGCATGGACGCAGCCCAGAGCCTCTCCCCGCGTGACCCGCAAACCACGCCGCCCGATCAACTCGGCGACTCGCTGGAGACCATCGTCGTCCGGCAGGAGCCGTAGAAGCAGATGCGATCTTCAAGGCCCGATCCTCGGTGATCGGGCCTTTTTGTTTCAAGCAAAATCATTCACCCCGGAGAACCGGAGGGTCACGGAGGGACTATTGAGTGGACAGCCTCCGTGCTTCTTCGTGGTCTCGAAGTTACCCCTTCTTGAGTACCATGTATAGATATGTCATCGCACCAGTAGCAAGCTGATTGTAGATGTGCGTGCCTTCGATGCCCGCGAAGTGATAGAAGATCGGGCGCACGAGGCGCGGCACACGGCGGTCGATCAGCGCGCGGTTGGTCTCCCCCTGCGGAACCATCGAGTTCACCACGTAGGGGGTGATGGTCTCCTCTTTCTCGACTTCAAACCCGGTAGCGGCGATGTCGGCCCGCAGGTCATCGACCTCAGACACAGAGCGCAGATCGGCCCACAGCAGATGACCGCCTGGTCGCAGGACGCGGTTGACCTCGCTGAGAAAACGTGCCATCACCGCGTAGCAGTGGGACGATTCCACGTTGATCACTGCATCGAAGCTGGCATCCTCGAAGGGAAGGTTCTCGGCGTCGCCGTGCTCGTAGCGCAGTCCCTCGACCTGATGCTTCTCGCGGCAGAAAGCGACGGCTTTGCTGGAGTAATCGACGCCCGTCATGGTCTTCGGCTGGTGGTAGCGTTTGACGTACGAGGCCCCACCTCCGCGCCCGCTGCCTACTTCGAGCACATCCAACCCGGCGAGATCGATGCCGCTGGCGACGTGATGGTAGAGGTCGATGCAGCGGCGGTTCGGCTCGTCGGCAGCGGTCAGCGGGGTGGGAGCCGCGTTCGCATCGACGTAGCCGTAGTTCATGAAGATGACTTCGCGTTCGGAATCGACGCTATCGAGATACTGGTAGAACTCGCGGTTGACGGCGCGACGGAAGCCGCCTGAATACGTGCTGATGAAATTGGCGACACGGAACATAGAATGCCCTCCTGAGGCGACGTTGTGTGACCATGAGCATATCACACATGCTGATATGATGCTCACGTTCCCCGCGTCACTACACGCGAGGATTCTTGATGGCTTCACTGGAACAGTAAGGGTCTACTCCATAGACAGGATCGAGCCAGTCCCCTCAGGGTTGGGGACTGGCCGCACTCGACCTGCTCTATCACTATGGGCAGTCTGCCGGACAGTTGTTGGGATTTTCTCCGCATTCTGGCTGGCAGGTCGAGTTGCCGCACGGCTTTGATCCGCACTGTGGGCCGCCCCCCGTCGTGCTGCCGCCACTGTCATTGTTGCCCGGCTGGCAGGATTGGTTGGGGGTACAGGCAGTGTCAGTGGGGTTATCGATAACCCGGCCATCGACGCATACCGTGACGTGATCGATGATCCCCGGACAGACACAGGTATCACCCACGTAGCTGGTACCACCATTTTCTTTGCACAGATCCTCGCCGCAGTCCTGCGGACAGGAGGTGTTTTCATCACAGGCGCACACATTGTCGCCGCAGACTGCGGAGCAGGCTTCTGGCGTGGTGCCCGGTGGTGGTGGCGGTGGCGGCGGAATGCGCGGCTCGCTGCAATCGTTATCGATGATCGGAATACATTCCTCGCGTGTCTCATGTATGAGGCCGGTGTCTTCTTCCAGTAGTAGTACTTCCGGCTCACCAGTATCTTCCGTTCCTGGCTCCACTGGATCAACCGTCCGTGAGGTTGTCCCAAAGCACAGCGCATCCGTCACGCCGTCGCCATTCACATCGCGGGGTACTCCGAGGGCCATGAAGTCCCTGCTTTCAGGGGGCAGCGGCTCGCAGGTTCCCATGCGGCACATCTCATCAGGTGTGCCATCGCCATCTGAGTCACGTAAGGCAATCCCCGGAGGCCCGGTTTCGGACAGGCCAAGCGCTGGCCCAACTCCGCAAACGGGGCTGCATACGCCATCGCCGGGGACACAGGCGGTAGAGGTGCAGTCGAAGTCTACTTCTGTGCGCGCTGGCCCTGCCAGGACAGTGTCAGGATCAGCGCCGGTGAATTCTGTTCTCAGTTCATCAAGCGTGCGGCCTGTATGGACGACCATGCAGCGATCAATGGCTTCACGGGCATCGCGATCTGACCCACCCGCGTCCAGGATTCGCCGCCCCTCGGCCCCACAGGTCGCGAGGGCGGTTCCCAGCGTTTCACCCGATCCGGGTGATGCTGGCCCATCCCCGCTTGCAGTGCAGGTGGGGTCACAGATGCCGTCGCCGGAAATGCACGGCCCGCCGGGAACCGCCACCAGTGGATCATCTGACCCGCCACCATGTGGATCGAACGCGACCGCGCATAGCCCCGGATCAACTACATCGGTGGGAGTCCAGACAATATAGTCAATGCCAATCGTAGTGCCCGGCTGACTGGCAGTGAATACCGCCAGACTCTGCTGATCCCGCAGACGGGCAATGTAAGAGTGCCCGGCGCTGATCGGCAGACCGAAACGAACGTAGGTGGGCGCATCCGGGAAATCGACGCGATACAGGGGCGTTGCGCCGATGTCACCGAGATCGAACAGCCCCGGCTGACCGTCCTGATCCGCCATGAACTCGATCTGCCCGCTGGAGGATACCGCCACGTAAACGTCATTGGGAGCGCCCAGAATGCCGGATAGAAAATTGAATCCACTGGCAGGATCGGGTGATGTGTTGAGTGTCTGGGGAACCGGGCACTGAGGCATGGTGACTTCCCAGCAAACGCTCGCTGGAGATTCCCCGGCTTCATTATAAGAGGCTACGATGTACTGGTAGGTCGCCCCGCAGAAGACATCCAGATCGCGAAAATTGACTTCGTCCGCGCTGGCTGTTCCTGCTAAGGCTGGATTGGTCAGGACATCCGTGCGGCGGCGGTAAACCCGGAAGCCATCTTCATTGTCGCTGTTATCCTGCCAGCCGATCCGTAAATCATAAATGGGGACGTGGTCGGCGCTCAGATCACTGGGCGCATTGGGGAGTTGATCCACTGTGGCGGGCAGACCCGGAACATTGGGGCCAAACAGCCACAGGGCAACAATCAAACACACCACCACAAGTATCCCGACGAGGAGTGCCACTGTGCGAGGTGTCTTCTGTTTCGAAGACACCTTACCTTTCGTTGAGTCCGACTCGGACATTTTTTCCTCCTGAGACTACTCTTGCCGTCAGCGAACGCGATCTCTCAGCCCGGCTTAGCTGCACTGCACACCCTGCTATACCGTAGCTAACGATACAACGAAACCAGTTATCCGAAAAGTTACACACCCATGAAATCTGCGCCAGTGCCGATCTTTGTAACATTACAATATGTTGACTGCGTTATTAATTATCAGGAAGTGGACGATAATAGTAGGCTAGGGTGAAACAAAAGGGAGGTAGCATGGATAGCAAGGAAGCAAAGTCATTGGAGAGGTCAGGCAAGCAGGTGTCAGCCCGCATGGGTGGTGCGGCCCTCGTGCTCGTGATCTTCGCTCTGGCACTCTCCGGCTGCTTTCTGGATCGGAGTGGCTTGCTCCTGCCCGATCCAGACATCGCGGTAGAGCCTTCGCTGGTGTGTGCGGGTGAGCCAGCCGTGGTTAGCTGGACTGTGCCATCCCCCGGGACAGCGGGGTGCTACCGCCGCATCCGCGCCGGTGAGCATGCGTGCCCGACGGTCACCGACGTGCTTCAGGATGGGTCTTCCATGGGAGTCGGGCCTAGTGAATACCCCGGCTCACGCTCGGTCGTTATCACGGCTGATACCACGTTTACGATCAACGCGACGATGATCCGTGATTCTGATGGTGCGCCTTATATGGGAACTGACAGTGCTTCGGTGAGCGTTGTCGACGGAGCAGGAGAACATGATGCGTTCTTCGATGGCGTGTGCGGGGGGCGCGGCTCGGTCGATCTTTCCGGGTTCTCAACCTGTCTGAACATTGACACCATCTGTATGGCCTCGGATGGATCAGGAACGCCGGGCAACGCCGGAGCCAGCGTAAGGGTGTATGGGATGCGCAACAACGGCGATGGTTCCTATACCGAGAATGCGCGAGCAGAGCTAACCACCGATGAGCCCTGCGCCGATGGATCGGCATTCAACGATTCCGATGAACTGCGTGCAGCGCTTTTCAACATCATTGATTTTGGCCCGGTGCTGATTCCTTCGGATGGGTCCGTCGAATGCAGGGTTGAATGGCCGGATATCAATCTGGTGCTCAATCTTTCCTGCCCGGCGGATCTGGGATCATGCAGCGCGACGGGAATGGGCGGCGGCGGCGAGAACGAGCCTCCCCCCACTGCCGTCGATAACGTCTCCATCCCATCCAGTGACGATGTCTGCGCCGGAAAAGGCGGCCTTCAGTATGAAGGCGATACGTGTGTGTGTTCCGGGAACATCGACCATGTGATCCTCTGTCAGGATGGCACGAAGATCGATACAGTCACCGAGAAGACCTGCCTGCCTGATCAGGAAGCCTGTAAAGAGGGCGGCGGATCGAACACCAGCGGTGGGTCACAACAGTGCGAAGACAAATCATGCGGGAATCAATCGTGCCAGCCAGAGTGCGGAGAAAATCCCAACAACTGCCCGGCAGACTGCCCGTAGAAGAAACAGCGTCTGACTCCAGCCAGCCTCCGCAGCATCGGGGGCTGGCTTAGTTGTTCCCTTGAAGGATGCCACCCATGCTATACTGATGCTGAATCCTCGTACTACACAGAAAGAGTTCCCCATGAAAGCCCTGAGGCTCACCCAGCAAACCGCGCTCGCCGATCTGACCGCGACCGAAGTAGAGACGCCCTCCCCCGCGCCCGGCGAGGTGCTGATCCGGCTGCGGGCGGCGGCGCTCAACCACCGCGACCTGCACTTCGTCGATGCGCCCATCGACAAGCCTGTGATCCTCGGCTCGGATGGCAGCGGCGTAATTGAGGCGCTGGGCGCGGGCGTCACAGACTGGACGCCCGGCGCGGAGGTCGTGATCAACCCCTCGCTGGCGTGGG
>JAHEME010000783.1 GCA_024643825.1 Chloroflexota bacterium
ATTCCGCTCCGAATCGCTAGCGGTGGCTCGTTATGCAGGCCGCTCAGGGTGGTTTTCAGGCGGTCAATGCCCCATTGAGTCATAGAGCCTTCCATGGCTTCTGTCAGACCATCAGTGTACGCAAGTACTAGATCTCCTGGCTGCAAAGTAAGTTTACGCTCTTCGATTTTTGCGTCAGGAATAACTCCCAGGGCAATGCCATCAGTAGTTAGCTCCTCCATGATATCACTGCCTGAGCGAATTAAGAGAGGGGGGTTATGCCCCCCGCAGGCATAGACAAATTCACCGTTACTCGGATTCCAGACCGCGTAGAATGCGGTAACAAACAGATCGCTAGAAGTGTCATTGAATAGCAGCGTGTTCAGGCGCATGAGCACTTCTGCGGGAAAGGTTCGATTTATGGCCGCTGCTCTTAATAAGGTGCGGCAAATCGCCATGAAAAGGGCTGCCGGGATTCCTTTATCCGTAACATCTGCGATTACGAGTCCCCAGAGCCCTCCGCTTAGCGGGATGAAGTCATAAAAATCTCCGCTCACCTGGCGCGCCGCCCTCCAGTATGCTTCCATGGACCATCCGTCCAGGGTAGGGGGTGATTTGGGGATAAAACTCGCTTGAATATCGCGGGCAACATCCAGTTCGCGCTCCAAACGTTCACGCTCGACAACGCTCCGTTGCAATATCGAGGTTTCCAGAGCAGTTGCGACTTGATGGGCAATCCCTGTGAGAATGTTGAGTAGACGCGGATCAAGCATACGGCCCTGACGAGGATCATCTACAATGAGCAGTCCTACTGGCTCTTGTTTTGCTCGGAGTGGAAACCCAACGATAGAGGATGCCGAAATCCATTGTGTAAAGGGGGTTGGAATGGATAGTTCATGGCCTTCCCCTGCGCCCAACGGTTGGCCGGCTACCGTGAGGATATCAAGGTACGGGTGATCTTCCGCAGGAATAGGAATCTGATTCCAGTCTCGCTCATTCACAAGGTGGGTTCCATACTGAGCCACAAGATAGTACGTGTTCTCTTCTGGCTCCCACCGCAGAATCAAGCAGTGATTCACGCCTGCCAACAAGGTGGTCAGGCGGGCCGTGGTAGAAAGTGCGTCTTTAACATCTACTTGCGCGTTGACGGCTTCCGCAACCTGAAGGAGAGCCGTGGTCACCCACGCATCAGATTGCTGGGCTGTATAAAGCCCTGCGTTGTGGAGAGCTACAGATGCTTGGTTCGCAAATGCGGTCACAATCGTTTGATCTTCTGGGGTGTATGTGTCCGATTCTCCGTTATCGACGATGAGAAACCCTAATAAGTGACCGCCTGCACTCAGGGTCACAGTGATGCACGAATGCTGTTCCTCAATACCGAGTAGATTATAGTATATCCCCGAAACCGCCTCTTGCAGATCGGCATGATCGGCCACGGGCAAATGCCTCAATGGCAATTCGCTGCCGACGATTCCCAGAGCTTCAGCTCGCCCTATTCCCGCTGCAACTGACAGGCTATCTCCATTGGTGTCAACAAATAATATGACGCCGCTTTCAACCATTACGACACGGCCCAAAGCGTGAAGAATCTGGGCAAGCAATCGCTCTAAGTCAAGGTTGGAGATCAATGCACTGCCAATGTCTCGCAGGATGTCCGCTACATTTCGCCTTCTACGCTCATTGACATAGAGAACTGCATTGCGTATGGCGACAGCAACGGAATCTGATAGTGCTTGCATTAAGGACAAATCGTCGTTGCTGAAGGCGTCAGGTGTATTGCTTTGTAAATCTATGACGCCGAGGATGTGGGAGCCCATTTGGATAGGAAGGACTAACTCGGAAATTGTGTCTTCCAGACCTGGCCCTACGCGGTAATCTGGTGACCCCCGTACGTCAGCGACACGCATGGCCTCTCCAGTGCGCGCCACGAGAGGGATGAGACCTTTATCCTGAAGATCATAGGTCAGGTTATCGACTTGCCACTGTACACTGTGTGGCCCGGCTCCTGCACGGAAAGCGAGAGCGTCCCCCATCTTAAGAAAGATGTGGACACGTTCAAAGCCAAAGTTCTCTGAGACGAGATCCACGACTTCATCAAGAAGGTCACTAATATCCAGGATTGAGACGACC
>JAHEME010000784.1 GCA_024643825.1 Chloroflexota bacterium
TGGGCTGACGGGACTCGAAGCCTGGGGCGAGCAGTATCTGGCGGGGACGCGTGGTGGCACGTTGAGCGCCATCGCGCCCGATGGCAGCGTGTACAGCGAAATCGCCAGCAGGCCAAGCGCACCCGCGCTGAACGTCTACACCACCCTCGACCGCAACTTACAGGCCATCGTGCAGGGGGCCATCGAAGACGCCTATCGCTTCGCCCAGCCGACCTGGGCACCGACCGCCAACGGTGCAGCGGTGATCGTGATGGACGTAAACACTGGCGAGATCATGGCGATGGCAAGCTACCCAAACTACGACCCGAACATCCTGTATCCGCGCAACGGCAACCCGCTGTTAACCGATACGTATATCAACGGTCTGCTGAACGACACACGCAAACCGTTCTTCAACCGGGCCACCTCCAGCGCGCAGCCACCCGGCTCGATCTTCAAGATGATCACGATGGCGACCGGGCTGGGAAGCGGGCTGTTCACCCCTGAGTCCGAATACACCTGTACGGGCGTATGGGAAGAACTGGGCCGAAGGCTCGACTGGAAGGAAGGCGGACACGGCACGCTCACCTTCGTGCAGGGGTTGACTGGCTCCTGCGACCCGTGGTTCTATCATGTAGGCTATGCCACCGGGCAGCAAGACCCGAACCTGATCCCGACGTACGCGCGAGGATTTGGGCTGGGCAAACCAACGGGAATCGAGTTAGACGAGGAAGCGGGTCTTGTCCCCGACCCAGCATGGCTACAGCAGACACGCGGCGAAACCTGGACGCTCGATGACAGCGTCAACATCGCCATCGGGCAGGGTGATATGCTGACCACGCCGATCCAGATGGTGACGGCAGCGGCGGCGATTGCCAACGGGGGCACACTGTACCAGCCGCATCTCGTCGGCTCGATTGGCATCTCGCGCGATGAGCCTACCGTGACCTTTGGGCCAGTCCCCACAGGCACGCTGCCGATCAACACAGATCAACTGCGTGCGATTCAGGAAGGCATGCGAGGCGTCACTTCGATCATCGATCTGGGAACCGCCGAGAATCGCCTCGGCAGCATGCAGATCGCCACCGCAGGCAAGACGGGCACGGCGCAGGTTTCGCTGCCCGGCGCGCAGCCGATAGCGTGGTTTGTCGGGTACGTGCCCTACGACTCGCCCGAACTGGCGATCATCGTGATGGTGGAGAATGGCGGGCAGGGGTCAACCGTAGCCTCACCGATCTTCCGCCGAATTGTCGAACGCTGGTACGATCTGCGCGTGTTCCACTATCCCGATGACTGGGCCGACCCCGACCTGTACGAGTTCGTCAAGGATATTGGAGAGTGATCTACTACCCTACAGTGGGCGGACGACCACATCCTTGAGATAAGGATTCTGGAAGTCCGTCCGCTCGCCGATCTTCGCCCTGCCATCGGAGACGAAGCGCGCCGACAGCGGCTTGGCATACTTGTTCGAGAGCGCCTGAAGCAGCCGCAGAATCTCCACGACCCGATCCGGGTTCTCATCGACGCCGATGGGATAGGTATCGATCCCCAGCCCGGAATGCAGCGAGAGGTATACATTGCGCTCGATGGGGAAGCGGCCCGCTTCGTATTCGGCAGCCAGATCGAAGTCTTCCAGGCAAGGGAACATCAGCCCACACAGCCCGACCTTGCGAGGATTCTCCCGTTTGAGGAAGTCGGTGATCCGCACGAAAATATCGGTTGTGACCGCGTGCTCGAAGACGTGGCCCGTGCGTGTAAGGAAATTCAGAAAGCTGCTATCGCCATCAAACAGCGGCGCAACCGATGAGTCGATCCCCAGATACCCGCCCTCTTCAGAAGCGATTGCGTCGATCTCCTCCCACACAGTCTTCATCCGATCCAGCCACTCGTCGATGCTCTCACAGCCTGCCGCCAGATCGGTGGGCTGCAAGCCGATAGCAAACCCGTTTCGCTCATACATCGCCGAGGGGAAGTAGGGGCTGGATGGTACGTTGTTGAACGTATACGTGAAGTTGAAGGTCTTACCCGCTGCCCTTCGGATGATATTCAACAACACGGCGACGTGATCCACCGTGATCTGTTCATGTGTCAGGTCGATGTGGAAAGCCACATTCTTCGCCGCGAG
>JAHEME010000785.1 GCA_024643825.1 Chloroflexota bacterium
GAGGCGATCGGAGACCTTCTCTCGGAAGCTCACGCGTGCGGATTTGAAGATATTCTGGTGGTTGACGGATTCAGCTCGGACAGGACGAGAGAGATCGCAAAGCAATCAGGAGCAACCGTAGTTCTGCAGGACTTTGGAATGGGAAAGGGCTGTGGCGTCCGCACTGGAATGAGAGAGTTTCTACGTGAAAGTGCTGAATTCTTATGCATCATAGATGGAGATGGGACCAACATCCCGTCGCATTTGCTGCCCATGCTAGCACTCGCCAAGTCTGAAATCGCTGATGTAATTCTTGGTTCAAGGACACGTGGCCCCCGACAAAGGCATGCTATGGACATGTTGAGTCTAGCGTCAAATCTTGCGGTATCGTTGCTTCTTGGAGCGAAATTTCGTAGGCTCTTTACTGACGTACAGACGGGGTACTGGCTACTCAAACGGCGAGCCGTCAACCGAATCTATTCAAAGATTCGTTCAACGGGTTTCGAAGTGGAGCTGGAGATTTTTGTCAAAGCCTTCAAGGCTGGACTGATTGTGCGAGAGATCCCTGTTGGATTCAGAAAGCGGAAGGGGTCCACAAAATTCAACTTCTTACTGCGCATGAGAAATCTATATTACGCGTTCAGGTTCCTTGCGTCCTAATCTCGGTCTTTGCAATCCTTCCGCTGTCTGCCTTTGCGACACGTAAGGATTACCAAATACGTAAAATCTCCATAAACGATCTTTACCCGCTGCTATCCCAATCCTAGTAGATCGACCAACTTCAAAGTCCCCCGCCTCAGCCTTCGTGACATATAGAGGACCATGTTTTGTCATGTCAATCTCGTTCAGCGACTTGTCAATCCTAAGAGCCTTGGTGAGCTTGCCCGGACCATTAGTCAAAGCTAACTTCGGAACCTTCGGCCGCAGCCGCACCATGGCCGATATGCCTTCTATGGGTTCGATTGCCCGAATAAGCACGGCCCCCGGTATTCCGCTTTCGCGAGTTGTGATGTTCAAGCAGTAATGGTTACCGTAGGTGAAGTAGACGTAGGCACGGCCTGGTTCACCGAACATGGGGGCATTCCTAGGCGTGAGTCCACGAAAAGCATGGCTTGCTGGATCATCGCTGCCACGATAGGCTTCGACCTCCACGATTTTTCCAACCATGCGTCTCCTTCCTCTTATCCTGACCAGTCGCTTCCCAAGAAGATCCTTTGCAACTCGAACGGTATCTCTTGCGTAGAACTCCCTCGGAACAATAGGTGATCGACTGATTGACGCTGGGGTGAACGTCTTGGGCACTATTCTCAATGCTCCTTGATTCTGATCTGAAGCAAGGCCTTACTCCGAACCATTCATAGCACGCGACTACAAATTCATGTGGCGTACTTGATAACAGGATTGGACTGAATCAGATATGGATAAGAAGCGTATCCAAGATCTCGCAAGAACTCTCCTCGTTGAAATGGGAGAAGACACGACGCGTGAAGGCCTCAGGGACACTCCTAGACGCGTTGCAGATATGTACGCCGAGCTTACCGAAGGATATTCGATGAACCCCAAGGATATCCTATCGAAGGAGTGGCATGAAGTCACAGGCATGGTAGTAGCAAAGGACATTGAATTCTTCAGCCTTTGCGAGCATCACATACTCCCATTCTATGGAAAGGCACACCTCGGCTATATTCCTTCAAAGAAAGTTGTAGGCCTCTCCAAGCTAGTAAGATTGGTTGATTGCTATAGTAGAAGGCTTCAGCTACAAGAAAGAATGACCAAGCAGATCGCCGATGCTCTAAACGTAAACCTCCGACCATTGGGAGTTGCCGTCGTGATACAGGCCAGACATCTGTGCATGGAAATGCGAGGAGTGAAAAGTGGAGCGAATATTGTCACTTCAGAAATTAGAGGGCAGTTTGAAAAGTACGAGAGCCGGAACGAATTCTTCGAGATGCTCAAGAGGTAACAAGAGGAGAGCCATTGTCAGGCAATCAACAGCCAGATATTGCGAGACTATACAAACGCGAGTTTGCAGCCGCCCACATCATAGCCGGTCATCCACGCTGTGGACGCATGCATGGTCACAACTACCAGCTACTCGCAAAAGTGTATGGAAGAAGCACTG
>JAHEME010000123.1 GCA_024643825.1 Chloroflexota bacterium
TAAACTCCTTTTGTGCGATGTATTCCTTGAGGATGTCATTCTGAAGCGTCCCACGCAGAACCTCGCGCGAGTACCCCTGCTTCTCTGCCGCTGCGATATACATCGCCCATATGATCGCTGCCGGAGAGTTGATGGTCATACTGGTAGAAACTTCGCCCATCGGGATTTGGTCGAAGAGCAGTTCCATATCCTTGAGAGAAGAAACGGCTACTCCGCACTTTCCAAATTCCCCAAGGGCTTCCGATTGATCCGTATCGTACCCCATAAGTGTCGCCAGATCGTAGGCGACAGATAGTCCCGTTTGCCCTTGACTCAACAAGTAGCGAAAACGCGCATTGGTTTCTTCTGCCGTGCCAAACCCGGCAAACATCCGCATGGTCCACAAGCGCCCCCGGTGCATGGTGGCATGCACACCACGTGTATAGGGATATTCTCCGGGGAATCCCAGTCCCTTACTGTAATCAAGGTCTTGTAAATCGAGTGGCGTGTACAAACGCTCCACTGGGGTACTGGAGGTAGTGATGAACTCATCGGCTCGCTCAGGTATTTTCGCCAGAGTCGGGTCGAGTGTTTGTTCTTTCCATCTGGCATGTGCTTCTTCAATTCGATCCAGATTGAGCATTTCCTTGCTGCGCTCTTTTTCAATCATGCTGATGGTCTCCTCATCGCGACTACACGCCCCAGGAACTCATACGTTCAATTGTAATGGGCATGAGATAGGACAACAACTGGAAACGGCTGATTTTGACAATGTGAGGTCACGTTGTACTGTAGAGAGATGACAGCATCCGATATGATAAAAGAGTTAATCGCGCGGCGGGATATTCGCGGGCTGGGGCGCGAAACGCGGAATCGCAATGTTCTGATCCGAAGACGTGCTGTGCAGGCACTCGGTGAGCTAGCCGATCCAGAAGCAGTACCTCAATTAGAACAAGCAGCATTGAACGATTCAGATCAATTTGTTCAGCAGTGGAGTATCGATGCCTTGCGACGAAGCGGGAGGAGTCCGGCGGCGGTCGATAGCCTGACTCGAATCATGTTTGGGTCGGATCGCCGTCTGCGTTCCCTCGCAGAGCAGGCCCTACGATCCCTTGCCACCGAGGAAGCACGCGCATCTCTTGCGCTGCGAGATCGCGTTGTGCGTAATCAGTGGAGGGATATTGCTGGTTCTGGTGATACGGTGGTTCATCCACTCTCGATCTTGCTTGGTAGTGATCTGTACGCAACCTGGCCGACCGCCCGGAGGAAGGAAATCCTGCAATATGCTGTTGCCCTGGGGGCAGTACCCCCGCCCGGTCACAGAAAGGATTTGGCGGCCTCCGGGCTATTTATTAGTGGCGTACATACCATTGGCGATCTTATTAAAGGGTTAACCCATCGGAATGCTACTGTGCGAGGGGCCGCAGCAGACACATTGGCGGCAGCGGGACTTCCCTGGACTACTCGCCCCATGTACCGCCGATTCAAACGAGAAATACGTGGAGACGGACACCCTGACGTGGCTATCAGTCTGGCCCGTGCGATGTTCAACCTGGGAGACTCGCGTGGGGTTGATTACTATCGGGCACTGATCGTCCGCCCCGACAGCCGAGCAGCGGCAGAAGCCGCCCGTGCTCTTGCCGAGATTGGGCACATAGAGACCTGGGAAATCCTGTTCTGGTTTGTGACCTCGCCCCCACCAGAAAGTGGGTTTCGCAATGTACCAACCATCCTGAGTGTACTGGAGGCTTCTGGCGCGAAGGCAGTGGCGGGGCTAAAGCATCTGATCCACCATGAAGACTCGAAAGCACGCCGCCTCTTAGTCGAATTGATTACGCGCTGCGGGTCGCCCGAAGCTACATCGTTATTAGGAATCCTGGCCCTTGACGCTGATCCTGAAACGCAGCATGCGGCACTGGATGCGCTTGCACAAATCAATACCAGAGAGGCAGCCGAAAAACTGGCCTCGCTGGTAGATGAAGCCCCACGAAGCTGGGTGTTACGCGCACTAGCTACGATCACAGACCCAACTGGCCCCATGAAGATTCGACAACTGGAATCGACCGCGACTACCCTGGAGGGGATTGTACTCAGAGAAGGAAAGGCCCTAGTTGGAGTTTCCGTGCAGCTCTTACAAGCCCATGAAGGGCAGAAAGATACACTAAACTGGCGAGCGGCAAGTGCCAGGGCTGAGACGAATTCTGAAGGTGCATTTGCCCTGACTGTATTTGGAATTAATCCTGAGTTACCACTTCAATTGAAGATCGTACCACCAGCTATTTCAAACAGGAGTGGTGGGGAGAGTTTTTTTGGGGATCTAAAATTGTTTCAGGGGACGGCGAACCGCATCTTCGCGCACCTTGACCCCTTCTTTACCAGAGTTTTGATCGAATTCCGCCCACTAGAAGATAAACCCACATAGCCTGATCAGGCCAGAGGCCAGGAGGGGCGAACATCAAATTCCAGCGTATCTCTTTGACCTGCAAGAAACCGAAAGTGCCCGGCGGCGGCGATCATCGCGGCGTTATCTGTACACAGAAACAGTGGCGGTACACGAACTGGGCAAGACGCACTTTCGATCATGGATGAGCGCAGGGCCATGTTCGCAGATACGCCGCCCGCGATCCAGATTTCTTCCGCACGAAACTCCGCGGCAGCTCGAACCGTCTTCCCTACAAGAACCTCGACAACCGCAGCCTGAAAGCTGGCAGCCATATCCGGTATGGAGACTGAATCGGGCAGGGCGTCATCGGGTTGATACTCCGGGGAAAGTCCTTGTAACGTTCGTAGCACAGCCGTCTTGAGGCCAGAGAAGCTGAAATCGTAATTCTCCTCTCCGTGATTTCCCCGCAGCCACACGCGTGGGAATTCAAACGCTGTGCTGCTGCCCGTTTGTGCTGCTGTCTGAATTGATGGTCCTCCAGGATACGGCAGGCCAAGCAGACGTCCCACTTTGTCAAAAGCTTCGCCTGCCGCGTCGTCGATGGTTCCGCCGAGACGCTGATACATCCCATGATCAGACATCAACAGAAGCTCTGTGTGTCCACCTGAAACAATCAAGACAACCACCGGAAACTGGATCGGGACTGGTTCTTCGGATGTCTGGCTCTTCCCCGGAACAAATCGATATTCAGGCGATGAAAGCCATAGAGAATAGATGTGCCCTTCAAGGTGGTTTATACCGAGGATCGGCAGATTCGTTCCCAGAGCCAGCCCCTTGGCGGCATTCACCCCTACTACCAGAGAGCCAGCCAGACCGGGGCCATTGGTCACCGCCAGGGCATCCATATCCGATAGAGTTTTATGCGCCTGGGAAAGTGCTTCCGCAACTACCGGAAAGATCGCCTCAATGTGAGCGCGGGAAGCAAGCTCCGGGAAGATACCGCCATATTCGGCGTGCAGCTTGATCTGGGATGCTACCACGTTCGATAAGATTTCGCGGCCATCCAGAACAACGGATGCTGCGGTTTCATCACACGAGGTTTCGATGCCAAGAATCAGAGTCACGTTCTATTGCTCTACAGGGATGACAAGTTCTTTTGGAAAGGGTGTTAATGAGTGGATGCCCCCGTCTGAATCGACAAAGAACGTATCTTCAATTCGGATGCCAAAGCCACGCTCAGGATAGTACAGTCCCGGCTCGATGGTGAACACGTGCCCCGGCTCGATTATTTCCTCAGAAACGGAGCTAAACCGGGGATGGGAATGAATCTCTAGCCCAACTCCATGCCCCAGACTATGCACATAACCTTCCTGGGTTGCAGGATTCGACCGAACCGTTGCATGCCCCATCTCTTCAAACAAATCGCAGGTAAGCTCCTGATAGCGGCTGGTTTTTTCTCCCACCTCTAATTCCTTCACAACCTCGTCGAAGGCGTATTGTACCTGATCGTAGGCATGCTGTACGTCCGGCGATGCATAGCCGAGGCAAAAGGTACGGGTCATATCATGAAAATACCCGCCGCCTAATTCTCGCGGAAAGAGATCGAAGATAATACTGCGGCCCAGTGTAAGTACGTCTGAATCTTCTCCCCGCGAATGGGGAACCCCTGCATCGTGGCCCATAGCAAAGATCATCCCATCTGCTTCTTCCAGATGGTGGGCCATCAACGCGCCCCGCACAAACGTCTTGACATCTCTAATAGTCAGAGGGGTTGCATCTTGTTTGATAAGCTGTTCTCCTTCTACGCGATGCCTGGCAATAAAGTCGAGAGCCTCCGCCATTACCTGATTGGTGCGCTCGGCGACAGACTTCATTGCTGTGAGTTCATCGTCGCTCTTGATTGCATAGGCAAGGTCAAAAATACTCGTCTCTGTTTCCCCGGTGATCGTGATCCCTTCGACTCTTTGTGCTAACTGAGTCAACATCACGAAGGCTTTTCCGGGATCGGTCAGACCGTAGAAGCTCGTGGCCCCTCGTAGTTCCATTGCCTCAAAGATTTTTGCTATCATCTTTAGGCGAGCTTCAAAGTAGCTGCCCGTTTCCTGGACCAAGCTATACAGATCGTAGTCGTTGAAGGTCTGCACCCGAAGCCCGCTTTTGGCAGCTTCGTCTCGCTCCATCGACCCAACGACGAGCAGCGGCTCCTCGCCCTGCTTCTTGACAATAATCCCTTCAGAAATTGCGGCATGGTTGGTCATATAGTTCAGTGGATAATTCTCAGCAGATTCACCTATGACTACGATGGCATCAAAGCCTTTCTGCTGCATAAGCTGATCCAGTTGGGATTTCACGAGTGTCATCCTCTCATTTCATGATGTAAATTGACCAGGGAGGTAAAGAGATGCTCTTCATCACGCGCAAGGATCGTGCGCGGATCAAGCATCAGCTTATCGTTGGCGATCCGTGCAATCACCGGGATAGGCTGAGAACGGAGTACTTCTAACGCTCTTTCAGCCGAAGGCACTTCGATCTGGATCGGCCAGGTTGGAAGCGTCTCTCCTGGTAAACTCCCACCCCCTACCGCGCTATGGCCCATCACCACACTGCACGAAAATCCGGCAGCGGTCAGAGCCTCCGCGTAGCGGCCTGCGCGTTCTTGAAGATCGGATAGGGATTGGCTAATCATCTGCCAAACGGGGATTTTTTCTAAGGCATCCCCCTTCAGGTAGTGCGTTAATGTTGCACCCAGGGCCGCGAGGCACAGCTTATCCGGTCTCAGAGCACGGTAAAGCGGGTGATTGCGCAGCCTCGTAATTACCTTGGCGCGCCCAATCAGAATTCCCGCCTGTGGGCCTCCTACCAGCTTATCCCCACTGAACAACACGAGATCGGAGCCATCTGCGAGGCTGGCCTGCACCATCGGTTCGGGAGCTAACCCGTAGATCGAGGTGTCTAGCAGTGCGCCGCTGCCGATATCGTCTATAAGCAGCAGCTTATGGTTGTGACTCAATTCCGCCAGTTCTGCGACTGACGGCTCGCCTGTGAACCCAACCATGGTAAAATTGGATCGATGAACATGAAGAATCAGCACGGTTTCTTCATGGATTGCGCTCTCATAATCAGCGAGATGTGTCCGGTTGGTCGCACCGATTTCTACGAGACGCGCCCCACTTTGTTCCATGACATCCGGCATACGAAAGCCACCACCGATCTCAACCAGTTGCCCGCGCGAGAGAATTACTTCGTTGTGCCCATCTTGGGATGCCAACGTAGTGAGCGCTAACAATACTGCCGCCGCATTGTTGTTGACTACTAGGGCCGCCTCAGCCCCGGTTACACGTTGAAGGAGCGCCTCTACATGGGAGGAGCGTGATCCTCGCTTGCCACTCGTCAGGTCAAACTCAAGAGTGGCATATCCTCCTGCCACTACCTGAACTGCTTCCACTGCCTGATCAGATAACGGTGCACGCCCCAGATTTGTGTGTACGATGATGCCCGTTGCATTAATCACGCGGCGAAGCGTAGGCGCTACCCATGATTCGAGGATTCCATGTGCATTTTCGATCAGGGTTGAATTGGTTGGAACCGCACCTCCATCTGATCGCAACTGTGTGCGGATATCCGCCAGGGCAACTCTCAGCGCTTGCACGGTGAGATCGTGCCCATAGCTCTGCACTAGAAGAACAGCCGTGTTATGAGAAAGCAGTGTATCAATTCCGGGGAGATTGCGCAGAGGGTTTTCAGCCATAGGAATGCGCCGAGGCTATTCGGGCCGCCACTGCATTCGCTCGCGGAGGCGCAGAAGGCTTTCGATGATAATCAACGCAATCATTAGGACGATAGCCATTGGCAACGAGAGAAGGCGGGGAATGCGAAGCCAGATGCACGCAGCCCCAAACAGCCCGACCCAGTTTGCTTGGCGTACTAACACGCCTGGTTCCAGCGTAACAGCATGTTCGCGGCTGAAGCGTTTATGCAGCAGATGAACAAATGGCAGTGCTGTCCCCGTCAGCGCCACATGAACGAGGCCGTAGAAAGCCCATCGGTTGGGAACTGTGGGAAGAGCATTACTTAGCAGCCAGATCAGCCCGGACCAACCGCCAACTGCCAGAAGCACTCCGGCAGAGACGGCGCTGATCTGTGCTCGATAGATCGAATCAAAGCGGGGGGGGAATGAAGATTCTGTTGGGGCAACCATAGCAACATTATACAGGACACCAAAATGGGGAAACAAAAAGAGCCAGATTCGATCTGGCTCAAGCGGGGAAGCTCTGTCCGTTATAGCTGAATCGCACCTATTACCAGCAGGATGAGAAAACCAATCATGGCAACATCCAGGAACAAGAAGACTGCTAGAATCATGCGCTGCTGGGGCGTCATTCCACGAGATCGTGGCTTTGAGGAACGAGGCGGTGTCTTTGTTTTTGGTTTCCCCTTAGGCGGTGAGGATGGTGGTAATGACTGGGCATTCAGAGATGATTCAGTTTGTGACACAGAAGGAAGTGTCAGGGTTGGGTCATCAAAATCGGGGAAGCTAAACTCATTGTCGAACGAAAAATCGTTTGGCCCCGGAGCTGTCGGGGGCGGCTCTGGTGAGTCGAACCCCAGATCATCCGGGTCTGAGAACGCTCCAAACAGATCATCGTCATTCGGTTGAGATCCGCCGCGCAGCGACATCAGGTCGTCGTCCATAGTATTACCTCCCATACGTCATGACCAGAGCCTAAATCAAATTGAATTTTGTGTCAACTCAGCATACACGAAAGATGAGGATTCACCTCTGTAATTTGTCCTCTGGCATTACGGTTGAACATCATGAATGCATGTAGATGAATTGGAGTCAGGTGGCTCTGGATAGACCCGATAGAGAGAATGTTCTGGGAGAATACAGTAACTCTCTTCAAGGAGCGAAGCCTGATAATACGCTTCACTCAGGGAAGCCAGGTAGACCGGGTTGTTTTGCTCTAATTCGTTTTTGACCATTTCCACTGCCAGTGAGGAATCAAAGTCAATGGGGTCTTCCTTTGGCCACCCAACCAGTGTTACGTCTGGTCGCAGGCCTTCCACCACAGCAAAATAACGCAGTACGAAGTATTCATCCGTGTCGGTATACCACTGGGCAATTACAACTGAGTTCTGTGGCAGGTTTTTCATCGTCTCGTTGCCAAATTGATATGCAGAATCGTCGCCATGCTTATTCGGGTTGATATAGAAGTTCAA
>JAHEME010000786.1 GCA_024643825.1 Chloroflexota bacterium
ACGATCAGTTTGGCCCCATGATCATGCTAGGCACGGGCGGAATCTTTGTGGAAGTGCTGAAGGATCACCGCCTGCTGAAACTCCCCACCCGGCGTGAAACGGTGGTGAATGCCCTTCACTCGCTACGGGGTGCGGCTCTGCTGGATGGTGTGCGTGGCAGACCGCCCGCGGATCGAGAAGCGGTTGCTGATGCTATCCTGCGAATGGCGGCGCTGGTGGGTGATCTTGGCGACCTGATCGCCGAGATCGATGTGAACCCGCTGATCGCGCTGCCAGATGGCGCTGTTGCTGTTGACGCCCTGATCATCCCACGAGGTTGATATGGATCTCCAATTTACGGATGCACAACTTGCACTGCAACAGAAGGTTCGGCGGTTCGTCTACGATGACCTGATCCCGCTTGAAGTTGAAACGGAAATGGCAGAAGGTCTTCTGGATGCAGACGTGCGAGAGCGGCTCAAGCGCAAGGTCAAAGACTTGAGCCTGAACGCGATCAGCCTGCCCCAATCGGTGGGAGGGCGAGGCTTTTCATGGATAGAGCAGGCCATCGTCAATGAGGAGATGGGCAAGGCAACGAATGCGCTGGGTTGGGTGATGTGGGACCCGGCGATTGTGCTGGCAGAAGCGACACCCAAACAGGTCGAAGAGTATGTGCGGCCTTCCTGCGAGGGAATTCGCAACGATTGCTATGCGATCACGGAACCGGGGGCCGGTTCGGATTCTTCCCTCATGGAGACCACTGCTTCGCGAGATGGCGATTCCTGGGTGTTGAATGGCGAGAAGTGGCATGTAACTTCCGGCGATCTGGCGGACTATGCGCTGGTACAGGCAGCCACTGACCCGAACATCGGCGATGGAAACACGCTGTTCCTTGTCGATCTTGACACGCCGGGGATGGAAGTCATCGATCACCCGAAGTACATGCACCACCTGATCGCAGGGCATCCGCGCTACCGGCTAAACAATGTGCGCGTGCCGAACAGCGCCATCCTGGGCAAAGTTGGGAATGGGCTGGAGTTGAGCAAGGAATGGTTCCGGCATGAGCGCATTCTGATCGCGGCGCGGTGTGTGGGAGCAGCCCAGCGGTTGATCGACGAGGCGACGGAATTCGCCAAAGGGCGGGTGCAGTTCGGGCAGCCGATCAGCGAATACCAGGCGATCCAGTTCATGCTGGCCGATTCGCTCACCGCGGTATGGGCAGCGCGCATGATGATGTATGCCACCGCTGCGGCGGCGGATGAAGCCCGCACCGAAGAAGAAATCAAACGCATTCACGCGAAAGCCTCGATGGTCAAACTGTTCGCCTCGGAAATGGCGGGGAGGGTGGCGGATCGGGCAGTGCAGATCTTCGGAGGGCGGGGCTACATGCGCGAGAACGTCGCCGAACGCTTCTTCCGCGAGTTGCGCGTCGAGCGCATCTGGGAAGGAACCTCAGAGATTCAGCGGATCATCATCGCTTACAGCCTCTATAAGCGGGGCGTTGAGGCGTTGATCTACTAATCCTACTCCCTCCAGTACAGGCAAGGGCAACCCAAAGCGAGGACACTCATGCCCAGAGAGACACCTTTTCACCCCCGGACATCGGCATTATGCGAAAGCTATGACTGGGTGGAATGGGCAGGATTTCTATCCGCCAATTCCTATGAAATGACCCATTTGCGGGAATTCTATGCGATCCGCACATCGGCGGCAGTGATCGACGTTTCGCCGCTGTTCAAGTATCACATCAGCGGCCCCGACGCAGCGAAGTTGCTCAATCGTATCGTTACACGAGATATAGCAAGGCTTAAACTGCATCAGGTTGCGTATACGGTATGGTGCGATGAGGAAGGCAAAGTCCTCGATGATGGAACGGTAGCACGGCTGGATGATGATCTGTATCGGCTGACCGCTGCCGAGCCGAACATTCGCTGGCTGCAAGAGAATGTCTCTGGCCTGAATGTCGAGATTGAGGATGTGACGGAAGACCTCGCGGCGCTCTCGGTGCAGGGGCCGCTTTCCCGCGAGGTGCTGCAACTGCTGACCGATGACATCGACATGAGTGGGATCGGGTACTTCCGATTGGCGCACGGAACGGTGGCAGGCGTGGGCGCGAC
>JAHEME010000124.1 GCA_024643825.1 Chloroflexota bacterium
GGGCCGGGAGTGTAGTGAGCGTCGGCATGATGGGAAGCCTGTAAAACCAGTGCCTCGGCACTGAGTCTGCTTTTCTCCTCGATTGCTGGCTGTTCTGGGAAGCGTCCTATGCGCTTCTGAACGTGGAAACGCCATACCTGCGCCGCCCGCTGGTAGATGTAAGCCAGCTTTTGCCGAACCGGGGTGGCACGCAGGGCTGAAGAATCCCGCTGCATCGCCTGTGCGATGCGTACGGAGAATGCCAGATTCTTTCGAGGGGATTTCACCAATCTGCCCGCCTCGGCCCTGTGCCTCGCGGAAACTGCGCGTGAATCGATGATCACCAGCAGGGCAACCGTCTCGTCCTGCTGCTCCAGCAGGCGCGCCATCTCGAAGGCGATCTGCCCGCCAAACGAGAACCCGCTGAGGTAGTATGGGCCTTCTGGCTGGAATTCGCGGATCGCCGCGACATAGGATGCAGCCATCTCGCCAACGGTGCGATGCGGTTCGGCTTTGCCGTCCAGACCCAGCGCCTGCAGGCCGTAGACAGGTTGATCCGGGGGGAGATAGCGAAGCAGAGGCACAAATGGAAAGACATGCCCGCCCCGAGGGTGAACCAGAAAAAATGGAGATTTGCTCCCGTTAGGCTGAAGGGGCACTAGGACAGAGCGGCCCGTAATCTCTTCGTCGCTCTGAACGATAGCGGCGAACTCTGCCACGGTTGAGGCTTCCAACAGAGCCGCAATGGGGAGGCGGCGGCCAAATTCGCGCTCGACGCGGGTGAACAGATTCACCGCCGCCATCGACGTACCACCGAGATCGAAGAATTTTTCGTGCAGACCGATGGGGGCGATGCCAAGCACATCCTCCCAAATGCGGGTAATGCGCTCTTCCAGGCTGCCCTCCACCAGCGGCGCTGGCTGCGGCAGCCCTACGGTCTCCATCAGATACTTCTCCCGATTGGCGGCGCGGGCCAGCTTGCCGCTGGTCGTCTTCACGATCCACCCGTTGGACACGATATGGACATCGGCCAGAGTCACTCCCACCTCGCCAGCCACCCGCTGTCGGATCGCTCGCACCAGGGCGGCGCGATCTTCGCCGGAATGCGCGCCGCGTACTTCGGTGACGAGCACGCAGGCATCCGTACCCAGCAGGGGATCGGGCACAGCAAAGGCGACGCAGCGACCACGCCGAACTCCCTCGACTTCGTTAGCGATGTCCTCGATATGAGCGGGGTGAATATTGCGCCCGCCGATGATAATCAGATCGTTTTTACGGCCAATGACGTAGAGTTCGCCGTTCGCCATATAGGCGAGGTCGCCTGTGTGGAAGAACCCATCCCGCAGCACATTCGTACCCGGCGGGTCGCCGAGGTAATGTCCATCGAACAGCCACGGGCTGCGGAAGATGATTTCGCCAACCTGCCGCTCCAGCAGAGGCTCTCCGGCTTCATTGATGATGTAGAGTTCGGTGTCTGGAAAGACGCGACCGCAGCTTACCACTGGATGGGCAGCAGGTACCATCTGACTGACGGGCACAGCCTCCCCGGTAGATTCGAGCAGTTGCCAGTCAATCCATTCGACCGGTGGGGGGTCGCCGTGGCGGGAGAGCGACAGCGTGAGCACATTTTCTGCCATGCCGTAGCCCGCCATCAGCGACTTCTCGGTAAGGCCCGTCGGGGCAAAACGCTCGAAGAACTGGACGTGACTCTCGTGGTTCACGCGCTCCGCCCCGTTGATCACCCGCTTCACATGGGAGAGATCGAGGCGTGCGAGGTCTTCCTCCGTGATATGCCGGGCGCTGTGAACAAAGGCGAAGTTGGGCATAATGGTCATCGTGCCCCGGTAGGTGTGGAGCGCATCGAACAACATCGTGGGCGAGGCGATCCACTGGCGGTGGGACATCATGACGATGGGAACACCCGCCAGCAGCGGCGCGATCATCGTGCCGACGAGACCCATATCGTGATACAGCGGCAGCCACGTCACTACGGTATCCTCGTTGGTCAGCCCATGCCGTGCCGCAAATGCCTCGCTGAAATCAACCACCGCTCGCTGTGTGATCTCGATACCGCGCGGCTCGCCTGTGGTTCCACTGGTGAACTGGACGAAGGCGATCTGCTTCAGGTCGTCGGGCGCGTGAGGAAGTGCTACATCGACTAGATCGGAATCGTCAACCGAGGTTGCCGCGATCACCTGGCAGGGCAGATCGCCGAGAATCTCCGCCACCGTCTGCTGCTGATCCGGGTCTGTGATCATAGCGCGGATTCCAAACTGCTCCACACGAGATCGCATCTTGACCAGATGGTAAGAAGGATCGCGAAGATCCGTAGGTGCTGGAGCGACCGACGGGATCGCGCCGATGAGCAGCGCGCCCCAGAACCAGCCGATGATGGATGCCAGATCGGAGGGCATCACGCTAATCAGATCGCCGCGCCGAAGGCCAGTTCGCAGGTAGGTTCGCGCAGCAGCAGATGCCCGGTCAACTAGTTGCCCATACGTCAGAAGTTGTTCTGACTGCGTGGCATCGATCAGGATAATGGCGACCTGATCGGGAGCCTGCTGCGCCTTACGAATCAGGAAGCCCGGCAGCGTGTCATTGGCAGACATGCAATCCTCTCTCATCAAATCACAAAGCGCGCTAGCGGAATTCGGGTTCGAATCGGCGGCGCGCATAGAGGAATTGTATCCGAGCGCGCTAGCGGCGCAAGTCGCAGCCTCGCGCCGTGTATCCCCCCGCGTTATACTCCCGCGCATGTATCGACGAAGACAACCACGCCGGGGCGGATGGCTCCTGGTATTGATCGTGATCGCCGGGCTGGGGGTGGGCGGATACTTTGCGTTGCAGAATGATCTGCTGCCGCTGCCGGGCGCACTCACCACCCGCGCCGAGATCGCCGAAGCCGCCAGTGATCTCAATGGGCTGGCCCGCGTCGAAAGTGCGTCGGGCGTGTATGACTTCCAGGTGACATCGGGGCTAACCGGGGAACGTCTGGTGGGCGTTCGGCTGAAGGTGGCGGTCGCCGGGCCGTCCCGCATGCTCTACGCTGAAGACCCGACGGGCGTGCACCTGCCGCTGGCTGTGCCTCTGACCGGGGAAACGACTGTGCGGCGTCTGACCATGCCCCCCCGATCCGGGCTGAACTACAACATTGCCAGTGCCGCTGGGCCGTTGGAGTACACCCGTCTCGCCCCGCTGGGTACGCTCACCGAAGCGGGACTGCGCGACCGCCTGCGCACGGGTGGGGATCGGTCGGTGCTGATCTACCTCTATAACCCCATGGCGCCGCTGGCCCTGACCGGAGCCGCGCTCGAAGCCTATGCCACGCCCTTCGAGAACGTAACCGTACTGCGCCCCGGCGTCGATGATCCGGGCGCGACCGGGTTGGTGATCGTGGGCTTGAACCGGGATGTGTATGATTCATGGGCGCACATCGCCATCGACCGCTACCTCGCGGGGCGCGTCGGGCAGGCTGCCGGAACCACTCTGGGCGGCGATCTCGATCTCGCCTGGGCCTACCCGGTCTTCGATGTGTTCCCGGCAGAGCCTACGCTCGATCTGGGCGCGGGCGATACGGTGACGTTCCAGATTCGCTGGCGGTCGCAGAACCCCGATCCGCCCCCGCCCTGGAGCCTGTTTGTCTCCAGCCCGGACGAAGGGCAGATCGCCGCATCCCCGGAATCGTTCCCCCTCAGCCCGGAGCAGCCGCAGCAGGAAGTGACCGTCACGGTAGATCGCACCGGGCTGCCTGTCGGCGAGCACACCGTTACGGTGATCATCCAGCCGTTCAGCGATACGTTCGGGTTGATTCAGCAGACCGTGCAGCGTGAGATTCGCTTCACGGTGGCGGAGGCTCTTCCCACTCCCACACCGGGGCCGGGACTGCAATCGCTGGAGTTCACGCCGCTGGTCCCGCGTGAGGGGGATCGGCTGACGATCACCGCGCAGGGCTTCGAGCCGGGCGAGGCGGTATTGTTGGAGTTCATCGGCCCGGAGCGTTCGATCACTGATTCGCTGGCAGTCGCTGACCCGGATGGAGTCTACCACTACGAGATCGATCTGAGCACCGTGCCCGCCGGGTCGTATTCGCTGACGCTTACCGGGCAGCGCAGTACGATCAGCGGGCAGATCACCGTACCCGTCGGGGCAGGCATCGCCGATGGGGTGGTGGATACGGGCGAGCTAAATCTACGCACCGAGCCGGATTACAGCGCTCCGGTGCTGGAAATCCTGGTGCGCGGCGACGAACTCACCGTGTTGACGGTCAATGGCGATGACACCTGGTATGAGGTTGTCACCAAGACGGGCATTCAGGGCTGGGTGGATGCCAAGCTGATCAAACTCAACATTGATAGTACGTCCATCCCGTGGAATCCGCTGTACCCCGCGCCGTGAGGGGAGACACATGATGCACATCGGTTGCGTGGAGAGTTCATGCCGCTATCATTAGGATAGGTTGAGTCTCTCAAGATGCCTTTGTGTGGAAATGAACATGATGTTTACAAATGAAGAGAAAAGAGTAGATTCCTATACGAATGAAAGTCCGACCATTCCTGGTTCTGTGAGTGCGGATACGCCTCTTGAAAGTCTCAATTTGAACTGGCGGGAACAGGATTTACGGGAACGAGAAAGAACAAAACATGTTCATCGTTTGCATCCGTATTTAGGGAAATATATCCCTCAATTGGTCGAGATATTTCTCCGGAAATACTTTGTTGCTGGACAGACGATCTTCGATCCATTCGTTGGTTCTGGGACAACACTTGTTCAAGCGAATGAATTGGGCATCAATTCCATTGGGTGCGACATCTCTGCCTTCAATGTATTGTTAAGCTCCGTCAAAGCGGGCCAATACGATCTTTCTCTTATGCGACGAGAAGCAACTGACATCTTGGAGAAGGTGCGAGTTGCAACCCAGAGCGAGAAATACCAGATGTCCTTCTGGGAAACAAATACGGGAGTACCTTCAATCCCCGATCAAGATAATGGCTATTTGAACACCTGGTTTGCTCCGCAGGCATTACGCGAACTCCTGGTTTATCGTTATTTAATTGATCATGAAGGTTACCGGTATCAGAGCTTGTTGAAAGTAATCTTAAGCCGTTCCGCACGCTCCTCTCGGTTAACAACACACTTTGATCTTGACTTTCCCAAGAAGCCACAAACAGAACCTTATTGGTGCTATAAGCATTCTAGAGAATGCACACCCACAGATGATGCGTTTAAGTTCTTGCAGCGTTATACAACCGATACGATACGAAGAGTTACTGAGTTTTCTTTGATTCGCACGGATGCATCAGTTTCGGTGCATCATGAAAACAGTCAATCGATTAAGCTGCCCAAGATTGATGGAGTCATAACAAGCCCGCCCTATGTCGGATTGATCGATTACCATGAGCAGCATGCATACGCCTATCATCTTCTGGGCCTTCAAGATAGGCGGGATGCAGAGATCGGGCCTGCCGCAAGGGGCAGTAGCCAAAAGGTGCAACGAGAATATCAAAGAGACATTAGTAAGGTGTTTCAAAATGCCCTGAGCTTTATGCCCCCGGGTGGGCGGCTCATTGTTGTCGCTGGGGATCGACGCGAGCTCTACGGAGAGATTGCTAACAAATTAGAAGTTGATGTTGAAGGAATTGTGAAACGACATGTGAATCGGCGAACGGGGAGACGAGCAAGCGACTTCTATGAGAGCGTCTTCATTTGGCGAAAGAAATAACCCCTGCTTCGCACCAGAAAATCAATGGGCATTCATTATGACTGATTCAGAGGCTATGAAGGCTGCTATTCAAGCAGTCATACGCGAGATGATGGATCGTCAGATGGATAAGGTCTTACGAACAGATCCATTCATTGAAGAGAGGCATCATGCCAGCAAACCTCTCTATGCCGCATTGGTTCCTGATGAGATATTCAAAGGATCGCACTTCGAGCGCAGGTTTGTGACATCGTTCGGTTCGGTCTGGGAAAGACTGGCCGTCGTTGCGGCAAATTCGGGACTCGGCTATGGGGCACAAGGGCACAGAATTGATGGGCTTGTGGGAGAAGAGCGACTGCGGAGAATTTCAGAAATACTTGGCAATCTCGAACATTCCGCAAAAGGAAAGAAGAAGACCAAACCTGACTGGGATGCAGAGATCCACTATGTCCTGGATGGGGGTGGCGAGAAGCTCCCTACCTTCGTTGTATGTGATGTTTTTGCACAAAGTACAATTACACATGAAAGATTTGCATTTGAGTTGAAAGCGCCACTCCCAAACAGTGATATAACCAAAGTCAGTAAAGAAAAGCTCTTCAAGCTCTATTCAATGGACCCTCCTCAAATCGAAGGAGCCTACTTCGCTCTTCCTTATAATCCCTATGGGCGAAGAGTAGATTACGGTTGGAGCTTTCCTGCCCGGTGGTTCGATATGAAAGAAGATCCTGTTGTGCTGATAGGTAACGAATTCTGGGATAAGATCGGCGGAACAGGTACTTACAAGGCATTCATAGAAGCCATTAATGAGATGGGGCACGATTATAAAGAGCGCATCTACCGGGAGTTCCTTGGAATTGAACCTCCCGCTGATGCTTATGACCAAGTATTGGCGTAACTAGGGGTCGATCAGTTCTGCCGACCCGATTACGCCATCGATTGGGATAAGCTCGTGGCGTTTAACAGCGGCAATATGCCCCCCGGCTAGGGTTCGGCATTGGCAAGCGCAGGTTTCCGAACCAGAGTCTGCGGCCCATAGACCAGCACGACGATCACCACAACCACGATCATCGTGCCAAAGAAGATCAGCCCACCCATATCCGTGAACAACGTGGTGAACAGGTAGTTCGACCAGTTGAAGGACGTATGCATCAGCATCGTGGCAAAGATGCTTTTGTTGGCGTTGTTGTACACCCAGGTGAACAGTACCGTGATCAGGATGTCGGCAACGAAAATGCCCCACACAGGCCGGTTATAGTAGGCTTCCTGACGGGGACTCAGGAACAGGGGCAGATGCCACGTTGCCCACAGAACGCCGATGATGAGGCTCGCCACCAGCGCATTGTACTTCGTCTGCAGGCGTTCGGTGGCATAGCCTCGCCAGCCGAACTCCTCTTGCAGCGGCCCCCCCGTGAAGAAGATAATCACAAACGAGATCGGGATGGAGATCGGTTGAGCGAAGGCCGGAGAGGGGGGGATCGTCTCGCCCAGCATCCCGGCGATCCACTGCGCTCCGCCAAGTACGATGGGGAAGAACAGGAGCGCAACGAGATACCAGAATACGCCAAATCGGGTACGCGTGCCCCGGCGGATGATCTCCTTGATGCCCGCCCAGCCGCCATTCAGGTAGGTAAGCAGCAGGGCGGCGAGCAGCGGCCCCCATGCGGCAGGGTTATTGGAGCTATTCAGGAACTGGTACAGGCCATCTGGAAGGGTCACGATGGATTGTTCATGGAGACCCAGCGGGACCCAGAAGAGCCACGACCAGCCAAAGGCCAGCAAATAGAATAACCACACGCTGTGATTCTTCGTCTGCGTGGCCTGATCCTGTGACATCTGCGTTGATTCAGCCATTGAATGTACTCCCGGTGTGCGTGATCGGGCTGCCATCACGGTCTGCG
>JAHEME010000787.1 GCA_024643825.1 Chloroflexota bacterium
ATGGTTGATTTAGCTCTTGCATGTAGAACTCACCAATTTCGAGCAGTAGTTCCGGCGAATCATTTATCTGCGTAAGCTCAATGGCGCCGCGCAAACAATAGAATCATGTTCCGCGATCCTTACAGGCGTACTGGCAGGGTTGCTGTCAAGTCTGGCAATATATCCATTCAGCAGGTGGCGATATTTCGCAATCGCTTTACTGATGGGATTGCTTGACGCCCTTGTTCCGTTTGCGCGAAGCTTCTCGCTACCAGTTTTCGAATCACTTCTATTCGCGATTACCGCTTGCTTTCTGCTCGTGCCTTTGGCAGTTACCTGGAAACTTCGGAGGCAGGTTGTCTGGACGCCCAAGTGAAGATCAGGTAGAAGTGGCCGCAAAATTGGAATTGCGCTTGCCAATTCAACTTGGAGTTCGCTCAATTAAGAGCGTTTCTTCCGCATAGAGCTACGTTTGGGTCTACTGATGCGCACACGAAAACTGCTTCCACCTCGACACCTATTAGGAGGGCGCACTATGATAGCCCATGCCAGATCGAATTTTCCTCTGCAACTGCCAAAAGTGCAACTCTAATTTCGAATTCACGGGAACATACAACCAATTCGAGGATTTCATGAACTCAGACAGCTTCAATTGCCCGAGCGGCCATACTGAAAACTCCTCGCCACGATTCTTTCTCAAGCTCATAACGATGAGCGAACCGAAACCAATAGTGGAGTGGAAACCAACTGAGGGCAGAAACTACGTGGATATACTCAACTATCAGACAGCTCGGATTAGAGGTATGCAGATAGATCACCTCGGTTCGGGTCTCTACATTGATCGGCGCACTCGGAGGAAGTACGACTACGAAGAAGACGCGAAGGGAAATCGACACTATTTTGAGGTAATCGTCCCAGCACCCAAGCACTGATGACGATACGTGTCTCAGTACGAGATTTAGATTAGCAGTCATGCATTGAGTCTATCTGAGATTCTCTCCAGAAGGAGGGCCACATTGGCCCCTGTCTTCGAGCTTATCTCCACCATCTCGTTCGTCCCGAATACTTTGCGGATTTCTTCGATGACTCTGTCCAGATGTTCACGTTCCGCAATGTCGACCTTGTTGAGGCAGATTAAAACTGGAACTCCACTTACTTCCTTCTGCATGATATCATGAGACGCTGAGATTTTTCGCTTTACCATATCAATATTCTCACTTCCGTCGACGAAAAATAGGATCAGGTCAGAATTGGAAAGTTCACTCAGCGTTGTGTGAAATGCTTTCAAGAGGAGAGGGTTGAGGTCTTCAATGAACCCAATCGAGTCGATCAGTATGAATGGGTCGGCAGACTTCGAGGATGGGGAGACTTTTCGAGCGAATGTAGATAGCGTGGTAAAGGGACCGCGACCAATTTCCTTGGATTCCGATGCAACTCTGTTGAATAGTGTAGTCTTTCCGCTTTGAGTGTATCCAGTTAGGGCTACTGTCTGGAAGCCTGAATCTCCTCGGTGCTCCCTCAGGTGAGCTTTCCTTGATCTGATTTCGCGAAGTTCGTGTTCTATCTTGCTTATACGTTTGCGTGACATGGCCTCGTAGACCTCGTACGGGTATCGACCAGGACCACCGCGTCCCATTTGTTCACTAACGATTCCATGCATTCGTATTGATTCCCTGCCCCAAGAAAACGTGTAACGCAGCCTAGCCAAAGCTATCTGGAGTTCAGCTTCTTTTGTGGCGCTCCGCTTTTCGAAGACCTCCAAGATGAGAAGATTCCTGTCTAAGACACGGACTTCACCGCCGATTTTCTTCTGGATTCGAAAGGTCTGGCCTGCGGATAGCTGCCGGGTAAAGATCAAGGCTTGGATTGATTGTTTCTCGACGATCTTCTGGATCTCGTCAAGTTTTCCTTCTCCTATGCAGTAGGCGGAATCAACGGCCTCGCGATGCTGGGTGATTTTGCTGACCACATTGTAACCCGCAGCTTCAGCGATATCGCTCGTTTCATCAAGTCTAGATTTGGTTCTGGGAGTAAGGCATTCTACTAAGATCGACTTCGGATCCTGTACGTTGGAACGCATGGCAGAGGTCGTGAGTTGGTCCTCGGCTGATCAA
>JAHEME010000788.1:0-1021 GCA_024643825.1 Chloroflexota bacterium
TCAGATAGCCGATGTAAGCAGGTACAAGCGGCAGCACACACGGCGAGATGAACGAGAACAACCCAGCAATCACCGCGATAGGGAGCGTAACACTCTGTGGGTCAATGTACATGAAACAAAATCTCCTGGTTCGGTTTCCGTACTGACGTGCCGGAAGCCGTCTTCCTTACAGCCTTCCTCTGTTGCCACAACTGGGAAGTCCCTTTACGGAGCAGGGGAGGCCCCATCCTGGGCATTGTCCATGCTGTGCTCCAGACGGTCGATTTGCGCTTCGATCTGGCTTCGCTGACTCATTAGTCGCAGCAGCCAGAACACAAACAACCCCGTCCACAAAATAGCATTGGCAATGGCGATTACTGGTAAGCTCATCGAAGTTTCTCCATCAGACAAGTTACGGGATCAAAAGCGGTCTGAAGCGTACCACACGTTCCTCTAGCGTTCCACAACGATCTTCGTTGCGCTGTCGCGCTCGTCCTCGGTCGTCCAGTGATACTCTTCCGAATACGGTGTCGTGGGTGTTGCCCACCGATACACCCACTTGGCTGCATCTGCTGTGACGTTCACGCAGCCGTGGCTGCGTGGGTGTCCATAATCATTGTGCCAGTACGTCCCGTGTATGGCTGCTCCGGAGAGCGAGAAGAACAGGCACCACGGAACCCCCGGCAGATCATACCTATCATTGATCTGCTCGCCGCCGACCATGTGACGCGACGGCGTTTTGCGCTGTACGTGATGCTCCCCATACGGAGTCTGGAAAGCGTGCGCGTCCCCGTTTTCGTCAAAGAACGTCGTCCCACTGGCGATCCGTGCCGCGAATACCGGAACGTCGGACTCAGTGCATACCAGCGATTGATCGCGCAGGTTGACGACGATCTTCTTCTCTTCGGGCGGCACATCCGGCGAGATCGGTGTGACTTCCTCACGCCCGATCTTTCGTACATGAGCCGCCTGTACCCACCAACGGTGGCGCGGATCAAGGTCGTTTGTGATGCGATACCACGCTCTGCCATCCGGCTCATCG
>JAHEME010000788.1:1031-2093 GCA_024643825.1 Chloroflexota bacterium
GGCCATATCGTAATAGCGAATGCTGTTCAGTTCTGGCTTCCAGTGCTGCCACGAAGTCGGGACGCTGATCTCACCCCAGAACCCCCCGCCGATGATCGGCTCCGGCTCCTGATACTCTTCCTTCACCGGGACGATCCATGACGAGTGGATGAAGCCGTCGCCTACATCGAACCACACATCATTATGCGCATACCCGGAGGGTGGTTCCGCATGGATCGCACTATAGATCGGGATGACCTGATCGTAATTCACCAGCCGCACCGCGTCCGTCGGGCGGTCGGGAGCCGCCAACACCCGCAGCCGCCACGCTTCAGCCCGACCGAGCATCGGCGGATTGCCGTACATCTCATTGTACGAAACCGTCTCATCGTAAACAACGGGGATTCTGCCACCCGGCTTGGGTGGGTCATCCTGCGCGAAGGCACGGCTCAGGCCGCCTGCGCCCAGCGCCGCAGCCCCGGCGAGGCTGGCTTTCAGGGCGGCGCGGCGCGAGACGGTAGGTGGCATTCAGGTTAATCCACCACCGCGACAGGCGTGCCAGGGGCGGCGGAACTGCCCGCTGCGATCTCTTCGTAGGCGATGGCTGGCTCGGCCCAGCGGAACAGCCAGCGTGCGGCTTCCGGGGTGACGTTCAGGCAGCCGTGGCTGCGCCTGCGCCCAAAGTCGCCATGCCAGAACGTTCCATGAATCGCATGGCCCAACGTGGTAATGAATTGGTTGAAAGGCACGCCTGGCAAGTCAAAGTAGTTCGGGTCGCCAAAGACTTCATCACTGCCTGGGTCTGAATACATATGCCGCGAGGGTTGTTTGTATACAACGGCATGATCCCCTTTGGGTGTATCAAACCCCTCTCCACCAGAAGACATCAGCGTGCTGTAGACGAGCGTATCGCTTTCATAGCAGTCGATGCGCTGCCCGCTGATCGTGACTTCCATGCGTTTGGCTGCGCCGGGGTTGATCGGCTCCAGTTCGTGTGGTTTGATCTCGCGCGTGTGGCGGGCCAGCACGTAATAGGGATCGGCGTTCTTGCGGTCGTCCGCAACCTTGTACCACAGGAACCCT
>JAHEME010000789.1 GCA_024643825.1 Chloroflexota bacterium
TGCGCGTCCATACTGTTTTGCCCCCATTCGGTTCTATCCCAAGAACAAATTCATGGGAAAGAAGTAAAGACTGGAATGCTGGCTGGACGCCGGGTCCAGTACCTGGACCGAGAAGTAGCAGTTACGCTGAATTCTGGCTCTTCGCGCGCTGAGGTGTTCTCTCTGCTTGCTAAACGCCGAGCGAACTTTCGGCATGATTTTGACAAAATGAGCTGGGCGCTTATTGAAATGCCGGCGGGCTCAGATATCTTTTTGGTCATCTCTGAACTCCAGAAACTCCCTTCGGTGAAGGCAGCCGAGCCAAACTTTGTTGACAGGATTCAAGTGTTAGAACCAAACGATCCATATTTCAAAGGTACAAGCCCTGCAGCGTACCCTCATCAGTGGGCTCTGAACAACACGGGCCAGACACCGCCATCTGGCACGACCGATGCGGACATCGATGCTCCTGAAGCGTGGGAAATCACAACCGGAAGCTCAAACGTTGTTTCAGCTATTCTTGATTCAGGAATTCCAATGATCGATGGATCACTCTCTCATCCAGATCTTGATGATGGTAGTAAGATCATTCTAGGGGCAGATATAGCCAATGATGGTCTCGGTCATAAAGACTGGTTGGGTCACGGAACCCATGTCGCAGGCATTATAGGCGCAGAAACCGACAATGCGACTGGCGTTGCTGGAATCACTTGGGGATGCAAGTTGCGGATCATCAAAGTTTCAAGTACTGGTGGAATTTCAGACGCTGATTTCTACAACGGGGGGTGGATGCAGTGGATTACCAGCGCAATAACCCGGGCACGAGAGTCGTAATAAACTACAGCGCTGGTGGATCACCATCAACTACAAAGGAAAACGCAGTGATCTATGCAAACACGTATGGTGTTCCAATTGTTGCTGGAGCTGGCAATGGTAGCGGGAGCCCGGTTTATTACCCCGCGGCATATTCCAGCACTTATTCCAATGTCATCGCCGTTTCTGCTACTGATCACAATGATCAAATAGCGAGTTATTCGAACGCGGGACCACAAGTAAACGTCGCTGCGCCCGGGGGGTGGGGGAGCTATTATGATGGTTCGTATCGGTATAACGGTCCATTGAACCAAGGTCAAAACATCTTCTCGACGACCCCAAACTATCCCTTCTTGTATCAGACTTATTATGGCATCGATGTTGATACGACATACGGTTATCTCGGCGGCACTTCTATGGCGACACCGCATGTCAATGGAGTTGCTGCACTTATTCTCTCTTTGAATCCCAATCTCACGGCTGCGGATGTGCGGACCATCATCGAACAAACTGCCGACGACAAAGGCACACCTGGACGAGATGATTACTATGGTTACGGCCGCGTCAATTGTTATAGGGCATTGAGATACACTTTAGAACACTACGGCGGGACGTTGAGCGGAAACGTAGTGCTGAGGGAACATCTTACAATCCCGTCATCAGTGACGCTGAATATTAGCCCTGGCACAAACCTGCAACTTCAAAACGATGCAGCGCTCACCATCTACGGCACTCTGAACGCGCAAGGCACTGCGTCGCAACGCATTGTTATTGATGGTCAAAATCTATCAGGCTGGACAACGCCGATGATTTTCGTCCTTCAAGCTGGTGGCGCCTCCATTGCCTATGCAGATTTGAAGAATGCAAAATATCAGCTTGTTGCCCGGACGAGCGGAAGCATTAGTGTGGACAATTGCAGCTTCACGAATTTCGGTGGGAGCGGCAATGTCGCTGTAGAGGTGGACCAAAATGAGGGCGTCCCAAATGGGATGGGAAATGCCGCGATTACAAACAATGCTATCACAGGAACAGCAAAGAGTGGATATGGAATCTATCTCTGGAACGTCGTGCCAGCAAGCCTTAATGTCACGGGCAATTCGATTCAAGATTGCTATGCCGCTATCGAGTCGCATGTTTAAGGCACAATAGGAAGCAACAACGTGAATAACAATTATTTCGGCGTCATAGCAAGTGGACAAGTAACGGCCATTACCGGAGTTTCTTTTGATGGCAACGATTATGGAATCTACGTCTACGGTCAATGCGCTCCGAACATTACCGGCTGTACAATGACAAACGC
>JAHEME010000790.1 GCA_024643825.1 Chloroflexota bacterium
AGGATGCTACAACCGAGATGATTCCCAGCGCCACGACAAATGCCAAGCTGAGCCAGTACGCAACCTTCCAGAATCCTCTTGAAGCGTTCCGCCCCATGACTCTTTGGTTTGAAGCTATGAGCCCCATAATCACCGCAGGCCCAATCAGCACGAAGACAAATGCCAGCATCAAGTTGAGTATGGAAGCAAGCAGGTTCGCTGAGAGTATCATAGTGGCGATAAGCGCTGGGATCGACTCAACAAAGTATACCCAGAAGGCCCTACTTCTCGGCCACCCTATCGCCTCAACCAAACCCCAAGCGCTCCCCAGAGATACGACGACCAAGGCTAGAAACGCGGCTGCAACCAGTCCGATCCCGAACAGCCAAGGGGCGTATTCGCCCGCAACAGCTAGACTTGCAGCTAACTCTCTTGGTGAAAGAAGACTTAATCCGCTATCGAGATCGGTACTGACGACCACGATTATGATCATCAATATTTCGGATATGATGGCTCCGAACAGTGTTTCTGTTCTTGATGATCTTACTGTTCCAGCGTTTTTCTCTGCTGTTGCTGACGCTTGATAGAACGGCATGAAGGGCATCACGACTGCGCCTGCGTTTGCGGCGATCAGGAAAAGGAAAGCTGGAGTAAATGAGAGATAGAACAGGGGATAGTTCATCGTTCCTTTGATGAACAATGACGCGATGTATGCGATCAGTAGGATTGCTGAAATTCCTAGCATTGTCTTTTCGACGACCGCATATCCTCTCCTGTAGACAAGCAGCACATGCAGCAGGTACGCTACTGGGACGGAAACGATCGATGGAATTCCAACAAGTTCGATGCCAATCGCTATTCCAACATATTCCGCCACGTACGTGAACACATCCGTTATTGCCATGGGAACTGCTGCGAACAGAGCGATCTTTCTGGAATAGTTCTCCCGCATTATCTCTCCAAGGCCTTTGTGTGTGACTATCCCCATTCTTCCTGAGGCTTCTTGAATGAAGAAAAGCGGCGCAGTAAGGAGAAGTAGAAACCAGATGAGGCCGTAGTGATAGAGCGCGCCCGTCTCAGCAGCGGTGATTATCTAGCGGCGTCAACATCGGCTATCATCACTAACCAGCCGGGCCCAAAAGCCTTGAGAAAAGCGGGCAATCTTCGGTTTCCCGTAAACATGGAGGATTATCCTACTCAATGCCAGCTCAGGAGATTCTCCAAATCACACATCATTGACTGCTTCGGCTATATTGTCTAATCCCGATTTGTCAACAATCGTCATCGTATTTTGTATTTAGGAGGATGTGTGCTTCTTCTTTCTTTCACTATTTCCAGTATTCTCCTGAACTCTTCTGTTCCCGCTTTCTCAGTCAACTCGTAGATTAACGCTTCAGTGGTCGTCATGATAGCGCCCGTATTTTGCATCCTCTCCATTGCTGTGTCTCGGTCGACTGGAGCATGAGAGGAAGTGGCATCTTTCACGACCATAACACGATATTGAAGCTTCAACAGGTCGAGGACTGTTTGAAGAACACAGACGTGCGTTTCGATGCCACATACAATGACGATTTTCCTGCGCAGTTGTCGAAGCTTTTTCAGGAAAGCAGAGTTACCACAACAGCTGAAACTCAGCTTGCGGAACTTGGGCGAGCCACCCAACAGATCTTGAAGTTCCGGAACGATCTCCCCTAGCTTTTCCTGCTCCGTCGCTAGGACTGGAAGGCCAAGGAGCTGCGCTGCCCTGAGCAATGCTTTGAGGTTCTCTACAATTGCCCTGTGTTCAGCTATGGTGTCTATGAAACGATCCTGCACATCGATTACTAGGAGTAGACAATCACTTCGCGTGATTCTCACATATCGAACGTCCTTGTCAGCTCGATGCCATTAGATTACGACATCGACTATTGTTTGCGCTTAAAAGCAATCGGTCCCCAAATCAATATACCGGACATCAAGTGCTCGCCAAACGGAATGAGCTACATCGAGATAGTACGCAGAATTACTCATACTTGCAAGCGATGCTTGATGACCCGGAATCAGATCGGCATGCTGCATTCTCGACAATTGCAGACGGTTTCGACCAAAAATGGCATGAGCTCAGCGTGGGA
>JAHEME010000125.1 GCA_024643825.1 Chloroflexota bacterium
TGATGAACCGCGTGCGGTACGTCACCTCGACTCCCTCCGCCGCCTGCGCTGCGATGGCGAACGTCAGCGGGTCTTCCCACGATTCCCCGGTCGCGGCCCCGTCTTCATCCAGCTTCGGCAGCCGCGCGGTATGATGCAGCAGCACGCCGCTGACATCCCCGCCCTTCGCTTTCTCGCTGAAGAACTCGTTGTGATGCCCGCCTGCGCGGTCGTTCTCGCCGCCCGTCCCATTCTGCCACGTGAACAGCACCCCCACACTGGCGGTGCTGTCGCCCGTATTCTCAATTGTCCACACGAACGTCCCCGCCGGGGTGCTCGCTTCCTTATAGTTGCCGGGCAGGAACGGCGAGACCTGTCGGCAGGTCAGCGTGATGCCCGGTTCCACGTCCTGATAGGCAGTCCACGCGCGCGGGTACAGCGCATGATACGTCGTCTTCTTCGCATCGAGTCCCCAGTTCCAGCCAGCCAGCGATCCGCTTTCCGGGCGTTCGGCGCGCAGGGCGCGGACGCTGCTCCGCACCCCCTCCCGCTTCACCCACACGCTGAACGCATCGGCGGCGGGGGAGGTGTATTCGTAGCGACCGGGGTGCATCTGCCAGCGGGGGAACTCCCCTCGCCAGCCCCGCGTGATCGTCCCGCCGCCCAACCCGCCGAGCGGCGCTCCCATCACCGGGCCGCGAACCTCCTGCGGCGCGAAGTCGATCGGGTCGCGGCCTGCGCGTCGCTCCCGGCGGTTGTAGCCAAGGATGCGAAGCGTCATCGGCAGCAGGTTGAGGAGAATCTCGAAGGGCGGCGTCTTGGGTTTGCCCGGCTCTTCGAGGAGGTTGTCATAACGCCGCTTCCATGCGGCTGAGGGGATGGTCTGGGCTGGCATAGTGGGGTCGGCTCCTTGGTGATCGTGGTCTGTATGTAATGATACACGTCAGGAGGATCGGAGCCAACACGCGAGGGAATAATTAGTCCCCTTCAGGGGAGTTTGTGGACGCATTGCGTCTCGTAGCCAGATGGTGGCAGATAGGCAACTGCAAGATCAATCCTCAGGCAGCATATTTATGGACAAGATATATATCCCCATTGAATGGTTCCCAACAATGACGTAATCACCGCTAACTGCTAGTTCGCCAGAAGTTGAACCCAGGGCGAAAGCCCCAACCGTCCGTGGATTAACTGGATCTTTCAAGTCAAAGGCAAATAGGCGATTATCCTCTTTCATTGTTACAAGGGCAAGCTGATCCCTCAAGACGATCTCATGGACACCTGGTACGGCGACTCTGCTCAGCACGTTTAGGTTCGGCAGAGAGACAACTGTTAAATCTGTTGTGATCCCGCTTCTGCCATAAGGGTCGCTTCGACCAAGTGCAAGCCATTGATCTCCGATTTGTACTTCCATTGTATCAGCGGGAACTTGGAGCTTGCCAATCTGTTGAGGAGTTCCACTCGAAAGCTGATAAACTAGCAACTCAACACTATTCCTCTGCATATTGGAAACAAGAAGTGCCAACCAGCTTGAGGTAGCCGCTGCATCCACCATGATGACAGGACTGTCAAATTGAATTTGGCTAGCAACTTGAGGCTGACGAGGGTCGGCAAGATCCAGACGAACCACCATCGCAGGGTTAGATTGTTCAAAAAAAGGCAGGTAGGCAAAGTGGCCTGAGACTGGAACTTCTGCATCACGTTCGTATAGTTCGTATCCGGGATAGACTTCGGAGCGAATGGTATTGACGGGGGACAAGTCGGTTTGATCCAGCACTTCGAGTTGATTCTGACCTGTCAAATAGATAAATCTGGCATCTATTGTGATGCCATAGAGTAAGTTCTGCGTGTTGTCTGCGCTCGTGGCTGTGTAGTCAGCAAGAATGCCAAGATCCGGGATACTGTACGCAGTTAATTTTGCAGGATCCCAGCCTGACAGAGCCAGACCTCCATGATCCAAACTGTAGATTGCTTCGGGGCTGGCGGCAAGGTCATCTATGATGCGCGGATCGTAACGCCCAATAGGGTCGATTGGCTGATCGATCGGATAGGCGAATAGACCCTTCTCAACAATATATACTATCGCATTATGCACAGCTAACGAAGAAGAAACTGCATAATCAGACGCTGCCAGAGGTTCTGGAGCAGTGAGTTGAGATCGCGTCGGAATACGAGCACCTGCTGGCTGCGCTCCTATTGTATAAATATGATCTCGATCTGCTACAAGCCCTTCTACCGCGCCCATCGAACCATCCGTCAGATTCCAGGCTGGCTCCGGGCTAAGAGGATTAGTAACGTCATAGGCATCTAGCGTATCCATCTCACTTGCGATCAGCAGCGTAGTCTGAAACACTTGCATGTCGAATACAGGGGGCATGTTGGCAATGGTCTGTGGCTGGCTGAGATGTGCCGGATCACGCGCATCAATCGCCAAAAACGGCGCAGGCGCTTCCTCGAACCGATAGCTGGCAAGGTATAAATAATCTCCAGCCAATGCAAGGGCATCAACCGCATGAGGAACCTCTAGCATATCTACCAGTTGTGGCGCGTCTCCTGAAACATTGATGGCTGCAACATAACTTAGAAAAGATGCGCTGTTTCTTTCTGGGGAATAATCAAAGGCCACCTGTCCGGTCACGTAAACAGTCTTCTCTCTCAAGATAAGAGCAGAAACATCTCCGGGGAGATCTATACTGCCCGGTTCAACTACCATATGTGATGGATCTGAAACACCCACCAGTGTTAGATGGTTGCCCGCCGCTGCATACAGCACGGAATCGCCTACAACAACATGTGAAATGGTCGCAGGCAGCATATCAGTGCGACTGATTTCCTGAATAGCGTGTGGATTTCGTATGTCGAGGGCAACGATACGGGGTCCCTGTCCCACAAAAGCGCTGTCCCCAGATACCGCTATAGCCCTGAATGCACCTCCCATCTGTGCGACCAACTGAAAGACACTTTCTGAAACAGGAATCGCCGTCATCGTAGGCCCAATATCAGATGTAGGTAACGGCAGCGCAGTGGCGGTGGGGATGCCTGTGGCTGAAGGGGACAGTATCAGGTGTGACTCTTCGGTCGGAATAGGGGAAAGTCCCGTTCCTTTGTCCACTGTAGGTGTGGCCGTAGATAGACATCCGCTCAGGAAGATGCCGAAGACACTTGCAGATAATCCGAAATTCCTTCTATTCATAGTCTGTAGCATCAAACCAGCGAGTGAATCATACTGGGCAGTTAGGATAGTTCCAGTAATACAGTAGGGATTGTGCCGGAAGCACTTGTTGACACGTAAATGAGTAATGTCCCATAGAGGTTGCGTTCAAAGCACCAATCTCATGGTGGATATGTACCTTATCCCAGCAATCACAACTACAACATGAGGTAGGGTTGCCAATAAAGGTGCCGTTTGGATTAGTAGAGATCAGCTTGCCATTCAGACTAGCGGGTGCCGCAATATGGCCATACACAACCCAGCCTATTGCACATATACCGCCGGTTTGTGCGTACAGGGTAACTTTCAAGCTATAGGAATTACACCAACAGCAAAGATTGCCTGTCACGAAATATGCACTCTGAACATTGGTTGTGTAAAGGTAGAGGTTTGTCAAACTCGAGACATTGCCATAGTCAATTAAAGCAGTACCATTACTACCAGGACATGGATAATGAGCAGGATTGCAAACCTTATCATAATTGGATATTTTGCCGGCACACGGAGTCTTCAGGCTCATTGTAGGCATCACAACTCTCCTTATTCTAATCAACCCAGGTTGGTGAATGACAAAGACTGGGCAACTGCCAATGTATCGCTTGACCGTGTTACTAAAGTGTAGAGTATCCCTTGATCAAACCATTGTGTGAAATTGGTTGTATCATCCACTCGCTTCAATCCAGAATTAGGTGTGAATGAAACTTTTTCTGGGTAGACCAATTCATCATTGTCATTCCTTGCCACCTTAAATGGAGCGGGGTGCGGCGGAAATCGGTCGAGGAAGAGGATGAGTTGAGGATCTCCTGGTTGACTATCTGCATCTAGGTTGCTGAAAAATAGAGCGGCGGCAGACATCTGATTTGAATGAACATTAGGCGTAATTTGTGCCTCAACAAACTGTAGATCTGAAGGAATGTAGCTGGGAAGCAGAATAGGGTAGGAAATCTGTTTCAAAAATTCTTCCATCGATGTAAGAATTAGGATATCTCCCCCTGCTTGACCAGGTTTTACAAAGGCAGGAAGTTGTGCTTCTTCAGGTATTATTAAGAAGCCTTCATATAACTCAGCATCAGGAGGAATATCATCGTGTTTTGGGGGGGCTAATTCGGTATCACTACTTCTGGCCGCATCTGGTTCCTTAGCCATGACTTTCAGAAGTGGCATCCGTAGCAACAAGGCAGATACGGCTAACAAGTTCCCTCCACGCCAAAGAAACTCTCGCCGTTGGATGTTAACAAATTTTCCATTGCCAAGATTGGCACCCTTGACAAGGTTTGCGATCCTCAAGGCTTTCCAAGGCCCCAGCCTTCTCAGAAGGTACAAGCCCATTGCCAAACCAGTGTAGATACGCTTCCGGTTCCCATCAATTTCTAACAGCATTGGCTTCCATTGCCATCCAGGAATCATCTCATTGAGTATTTCCTGAATATCCTTCTCTTGTAGACTTCGTAGTTCTAAAAGCTTTCCGACTTCCTTTTCTACATCGCTCGCAAGTCTTGAGCATACTGAACAGGCGGAATCGAACAATAAATAACAGTGTCTCATCATATGCCTCCAGTTGTTTCGAAACTCCACACGATTGCAAGATTGCTAAAACAGATTACCTGAGGATTACCTCCTAATAACGCAGGTATAGCATCTGAAGCATCACTATCTGTTGGACACATAAATATCTCAATTAATTTCATAATATATCGGAAGTTGTATATTGTCAACGATGCCAATTTCCTCAGATGGGCGATTGCGTTTGACCACAGGGAAATCATTTCTTGACGATGACTCGATTCGGTTTGTGCACAAAGGAACATCTCTCCTAAATGCAACCACCCTAATAGTTCGCTTGCACTGGACAAAACCCGATTCCCCTTGTACAATCAACTTAGAACATAGGTTCCAATTCCAATACAGGCAGAGTGGCGGGAGGCCCCCACCGCGCGGTGACTCAAGTCCGTGGAATGGGATCATTCACGGGCTCACCGGGCGGCGGTGGTCGAACCCTCTCTGCGCCCTCCATCGAGAGTCCGCACTTCACAGTGATCGCTGCGGTTAGGATTCCGGGCCGGGTCTCTCCCTGGGCGGTGAAGCAGGCAAATCGAATACGGGTCAAAGGGGTCTCGTAGGGGCGCACCGATGTGTGCGCCCTGCTGGGGCGGGCTAATAGGCCCAAACTCCGATCCGGGGCACAGCCGGGTGCAAGATCGCTTAAGGCGAATGCATTTTCATGCATTCGCACGGCGGCACTCGGAACCGGATCAACGCGAGATCATGGGCGGATGCTTTCTGTGCACACCATCCCCCTGCGCGGAGCGTTCCGCTTGCGGCAGCATGTCACGCGTGCAGTTTGGCTTCGCCAAACTGCTGTAAGTGAGGGTCAAAGACCCTCACGCCGCCCTCCCTGACCCTCGGCGTGTCCACCCACGCCCTACGTCGCAAGCACCATAAACTGAATAGGCAAGGCTCAGGAGAAAGTGGTCAGCAGATACTCGGCGGCCCGGCGCACATCATCACGGTCGCTCCGTGCAGCCGCTTCCAGGGCAGGGCGGCCAATCGCACCCATCCGCCCCAGCGACTCCGTAATCACGGTAAGCAGCGCCTCATGATCAGCATCCAGCCACGCTTCCAGCAGCGGCACTACCGCCGCCGGATCAGCCAGATGCCCCAGCGCTTCCGCCGCCGCCCACCGCAGCCACACATCGTCGCCGCCCAGCATGTCGATCAGCGCATCGACGGCACGCACATCGCCAATCTGACCCAGCGCATTCGCTGCATGACCCCGTACCACGTCCACCTCGTCGCCCAGCGCGGATAGCAAATCCGCCACCGCCGCCGCATCGCCGAACATGCCAAGCGCATCAGCGGCACGGGCACGAAGCACATACCGGGCTTCGCGCAGGGCACGCAGCAGACGGTCGGGTTCGCTGCCCCACAGAGCACGGATCGAAGCGCGGGCGGTTTCGCCCTCCGGGGTTGGCTCGTGCAGATCATCCAGCCAGCGCAGCAGAAGCCGTTCAACGTCATCCACTGGCGGAATCGGTCAGCGCATCGAGCGCCCACTTCACCGCTGCGCGGGAAGCGCAGTTGCCACTGGCAAGCGCCGCCCGCAGAGACGGTTCGCAGGACGCATCGCGGGTGTGGCGCAGGGCTTTGGTAGCCAGCAGTCCCACTTCGGGATCGGGGTCGTTGATCGCATCGAGCAGCGCAGGTACAGCACGCGGGTCTTTGCAGGCGATCAGTGCATAGGCGGCAGCCCGCCGCGCCTCTGAATCCGGGTGAGTCAGGGCACGTAGAAGCGCCACCGTCGAAGCCTTGTGAAACGAACCCACGTAGCCGAGGGCTTCCCCGGCGACCCACCGCTGCTCGATGGCAGTATCGTCGGCGGTGAGCACGGCGATCAGCCCCTCCACCGCCGACGCGCCGATCTCCGCCAGTGCATTGACCGCTTCCCACTGAAACTGCAACGGGACATCGGATCGCTGCACGGCATCCAGCAATCCGGGGAGGGCACGTTCACCGAGCGCGCGCATGGCGATCTGCGCCCCATTCGATGCAGTGAAATCTCCGCGTGTGCGGTCTCGGAGGAGCGTAAGGACGCCAGGAGTTGAATTGGTCATCGGGCTGACTCCTCAAGGGCATAGAGCGCTTCCGGGGTGGCGATGCGCTTCAGCGACCGAGCTGACGCGGTGCGAATGCAGCGCGAATCGGTGGCGCGCAGGGTAGTGATCAGGATAGGTACAGCCGTCGGCTGCTGTGTTTTGCCCAGCGCCTTGACGATCACCAGCCGGAGTCCGTTGTCATCCGAAGAGCGATCATAGAGCGCGGTCAGCGGGGGGATCACAGATGGATCGCCCAGCACGCCGAGGGCGTAGGCAGCCGCCCAGCGCACTTCGCGCTGATTGTCATCGAGACAGGCAATCAGGGCCGGGATGCCATACTCATGGAGATCGGCGAGATCGCCATGAGCCGCGCTGAACTGACCGAGCGCATCGGCGGCAGCGGCGCGGGTAGTGGGATCGGGGCTATCCAGATCGGCGAGAAGTTGTGCGATGTCGGGATTCATGGAGGCTATTGTAGGGTATGAGTCGGTGCAGGGCAATGGGGATGATGAATGGTAGAATTGCACACTATTAGTTTCTGAATTATTCTAGCGCAAACCTTCATGTCACTAGGGTGCACGAACAACATGTTAGTGATTTGTTCCACAATTGCGCGATCAGCAGTTTGTCAGCCTGAATCAGCCGGGATGACCGTTTCAACTGAGTAATCTAACAAAGGCAAACATGGAGTTTCTAACAACTTGTTCGTGCACCCTGTCACTATGAACTCTCCACTAGATTAAGGAAGTGCTTCATGCGAATGTTTCGATTGG
>JAHEME010000791.1 GCA_024643825.1 Chloroflexota bacterium
TCCGCGCCCTGTCACTTCGTGGACTTTCTCTTGCACCGCGTTCACGATCTCTTCAGGAGGATAGAAAGCGTGGCGTTCCCTTGCTAATCGAATCGTCCGCCCCAGCTGACAGTACACGCATGAATAACTACAGATCTTGGCAGGGATATTGTTGATTCCCAAGCTGCGCCCCAGTCGTCTGGATGGCACAGGCCCGAAGGCGACCTCGTGGTTAGCTTTCACTGTCCGATCCTTCCCCCGCCTGCTATCGTTTCCAATCGCTCCACGATTCCCTCAACCTCTTCCTTGGCATCGGTCCAGTCTAGGGTCGTCCCCTTCAGCCATGAGACCGCAATGCTTGGATACTCGTGCAGGATTCCGATTGGCTCGATTTTCCGCATTTCAAAATAGCTCTTCACGTATTCTTCCGTCTCCTTGGCTGGAAGCCTGTTCAGAATCACCAAGACATCTTTGACCAAGGCTTCTCGGAAGACCCTATTGGCCATCTCGACGAGTCTGAGGCTTTCTAGGTGGCTTGTCGCCGGCAGTTCGCCTGCCTTGATTCGTTCGATCATCTCTTTCAAGTGTACGGCAACTTGCATGGCCGCAGTTGTCGGATCCACAACCGCCAGCGCCCAATCTAGAGTCGTAACAGCACCCCGAGCAGCATCTTCAAATCCTGCCTTGAAGTCGATTAGCACGACCGGGGCGTCTCCGTTCGATCGGATCCGCAGGTCCCGGGCGATCTTGGAGATGGGCCCATCGCAACCAGCGCCTGGTCCCTGATCGCCTATTTTCCCGGCCGCAAGCAGAGCGATCCCGTCCCGATTGCGTCCGACGTACTCATCGGCCAGTTGGACCAACGAGATCTCAGCCCCCTGCAAAGGCGTCGGGTCGTCCACAGGACACGTTACAGAGCCCCCTGTGAAGACCATACCGCCGAAGTAATCAAGAAGCGATCTCGGTGCTCCATCGAGTCCCAGGGCTCTGTGCAGCCCAACATTGGTGGAATCCGCGTCCAAGACGCAGACTTCATAGCCGCGAGCACGAAGCGCGTGAGCCAACAGAACGACAACGGTGCTTTTCCCGGAACCCCCCTTTCCAAGGACCCCGATGCGCTTGCCCATCAGTACCTTACTCACCGTCATCACCTACCCACCTCCTGTTGGTGCAAATCTGCGACCCAAGCAGAACGTTCTTGAACTCGCCAGGTTCCTTCATGAGCTGGACCGACCTATGCCCTACGGCATATTTACCGCCTCCGTAACATTATCGGCCCCGAAACTAACCTCAAGAGAGCCGCCTCTGTCCATATCAAACAGAAGGCTATCCTGTGAGTTGGATCGTGCACAGCGTGGCGAACATTGAAAGTGCAGCAGGCTTCTTCGAGCTAGAAGCTCTTCGTTCCCTTCGATAACAGATTTGACGCGCCCGCTTTCCGTGTTCTTGTTTGCAAAGACATGATATCGTTCTAGCCTGTTAGCTAAATGGTATTGGCGTGCGGTTCCTCATGAAGGAGGAAAGCTATGGTAGACGCGACTGCGCTTGGAGTCTGCCCAGCTCTTCTTCCGTGAACTAAGCGTATTAGCGAGCACCGCAATGATGCCCTGCGCGCTAAGGATTGTGCGAGCCACGTCCGGTGCTTCTCAAAATAGGTCAAGGTTGATCGCTGTCATCGCGCTCACGCTCTCGTATATGGTCATCGCGCTTGTGGGTAGCGTCCTTGCTAACAGTCTCGCCTTGCTGACAGATGCCATACACATGCTCTCTCACGTTGGAACACTAGCATTGACGTTTCTCGCAATTAGTCTAGCCATGAAACCATCCACCCCTGAGAGATCCTTTGGCTACTATCGCCTCGAAGTGTTGGCTGGGTTGTTAGATGGCATCATCTTAGTAGCGATGGACCTGTACATATTCTTCCAAGTCTACTTGCGTTTGCTCAGCCCACCGGACGTCCGAGCAGCGCCCATAATCGGCGTCTCCCTAATGGGTCTCATTTTGAACTCGATTGGAATTGGAATGCTGAGAGGTCCTTCGAAACGGAGTCTGGTATTTCGAGCCGCACTTCTTGAGGTGATGTTGCATGCGTTAAGCTCTGTAGCAGTGAT
>JAHEME010000792.1 GCA_024643825.1 Chloroflexota bacterium
AGCGCCGGAAATTCAGGAGATGATCACGGAGTACGAGGCTGACACTGGTCGCTTTGCTGATGGCAGCAAACGTGAATTTGAGATCAAGGACGATAACCCGTTTTATGTGCGCGATTACTCGCAGTGTGTGATGTGCTGGAGGTGCGTCCAGATTTGCGCCGATGATGGGCAGTTCGCGTTTGCGTTGAACTTCGGCGAGCGCGGGTTTGAATCGCACATCGCGACCTTTGAAGAGCATGCGCTAACGGATACGACGTGCGTGTTCTGCGGACAGTGCGTCGGGGTATGCCCCACGGGGGCGCTCAAGCCCAAGATCGAGTGGGGGATGGAGCAGGGCTTCGACCGAGACACGATCCGCGCAATGACGCGCACGGGCAAGAAGCGCAAGGATCGCACCCTGAGCGACGAGTCATGACCAGAGTCAACGAGTACCTGTGGCTGATTCCCCATGAACCAGCGGCAGACGATCCGCCGGATATTGATCTGCTGCAACACAGCTTCAATGTGCCGATTGTCGAGGCACTGCAAGGGCCGCTGGTGGAGGCGGGCTATGATCTAAAATCCAGCGACATTCTCGTGCGGCTGGATAGCAGTCTTGACCAGTCATTGCTCGACCAGACTCTCGACACCTACTATGCGAATGTGCGCTTTCTGAAATATCTGCGCCCGGATGTGCTGGCGCGAGTGCATTTTGAGCATAAAGAGTGGGGGCACTTCATGCCCCAGCAGGCGACGCATGAATACACCATTGCGTTGGATCGCTTCCTGATAGCCGACCCCGCCACGCAGCAGGTCGTCCCCGAATGGGAGGGGCGGCTGCACATACGGGTATCGAATCAGGATGCTGACGTGCTGGAACACAGCGGGCCGGATCAGTTATGGGTGTTCACATCCGCACAGCAGTTTCAGCGCCAGCTCGCGTTGTTTCTGGATAAGTTCCTGCGGATGGGGATGACCTGGCTGGAAGCTCCGGATTTTCTGTAGATGTAGAAGGCGCATCAAAGGGGCATAGCTTGCCAGGCTCCCCAACGACACCCCCATCCTTCATGGTTTCCCGTAGTTTTGCTGCAACGGTTCATCATGAAAATGAGCAAACCCTTTCATGCCTCTTGATCATCGGGATGAGATTCTCCACATTGACAGCGTACCGATCCCAGAACTAGCGGAAGCGTTTGGGACGCCGCTATACGTGATGAGCCAGCGCACGATGATCGATGCAGCGCGTCGCCTTGACGCGGCGCTCGGTGGGGAAGCGCGTCACACGATCTGCTACGCGGTCAAGGCAAACCCCACGCTGGCGGTGATCCAGACGTTTGGACGGATGGGCTTCGGTACTGATGTGACCTCTGGCGGCGAGATTCACCGCGCACGGCAAGCGGGCATCTCCGGCAACAGGATGGTGTATTCGGGGGTCGGGAAAACTACCGAAGAGATCGACATGGCGCTGGCGGCAGGGGTGTGGGCGTTTCATGTTGAATCGGAATTTGAACTTCCTCTACTTGCGGCGCATGCCCGTGCTTGCTCCACCATCGCGTCCGTCGCCCTGCGGATCAACCCGGAGGTCGATGCACATACTCATCCGGGAATCACTACCGGGCTGGAAGAGAACAAGTTTGGTGTTCCGTGGAATCGTGTTCCGGCGCTGGTGGAAGCGGTGAAGAAAGAACCTGCACTGAAGTTGATCGGCCTATCGTGTCACATTGGATCGCAGATTGTAGAGCTTGATCCGTTTCGGCAGGCAGCCGAGCGGGTAACTGCGCTGGCTCGGAGCCTGCTTGATGGAGGCCACAGCCTGGAATATGTGGATTTCGGCGGGGGGCTGGGCGTGCGTTATCGGGATGAGGAGCCGCCCGATTATGCGGCATGGGGACAAACGCTCCGTGCTGCACTCGGCGACCTGCCGCTGGAACTGATCGTCGAGCCGGGGCGTTCGCTGGTGGCGGAGGCGGGGATACTGGTTACACGGGTACTGGGGATCAAGGAGACGGCCCGCAAAACATTTGTGATCGTGGATGCGGCGATGAACGATCTGATCCGCCCGATGCTGTACGGAGCGTATCACCCCATCGTGTCTGTAAACCGC
>JAHEME010000793.1 GCA_024643825.1 Chloroflexota bacterium
AGGTTGCAGCGAAAGCAGGTATTGCTGCTCCTATAGACGACAATAACATCAATGATAGAGCAAGGATTACGTTTCCGTAAACTCTCAATCTCCTAACGGGATAGAAGGGGCTAGAACTCGATGACCGCAAGGTTAGAACATATTCTATTTAGAGAGCTAGCTATTTTATGGTTTCCTCCCAGACATATCATAGAACACGGCCTTTAGCCATCCCATCTACACGTAGCGCACAATGGAGTGTTGAGCTCAGTCCTTTTATTGGGATCACTTGGCGGTGACCTGAATTGAGTTGTATCCGGACGCTCCGTTCGGAAATGGTTGCACAGCAGCAGGATCCTGAACAGTCCCTGCTCCGTCATATGCTCTAACGATTATTGTTACACTGCCCTTACCTGTCGGTGTCCATTCGTAAGCCCAGAGCACCCAAGAATACGGTGATAGGCTCTTTTTCAAGATCGCTTCGTTCCAGGTGTTCCCTCCGTCAGTGCTCACCTCAACCTTACTGATCCCTCGATCCCCGGCGAACGCTACTCCTGCGATGGGAATCGTGCCACTCACTTGCGCCTGAGGTGAAGGGTAGTATATGATAGAAGTGGTCTTGATTCGAGCATCATTAGACCAACCCCGATCTTGCCAATATCCAAGATACATGTAATCAACGACTTCAATTTCGGTTACCCATTTTGCATTCATCATTCCATATATCCCAGGCACAATGGCCCTGAGCGGAAAGCCATGTCCGTTCGGAAGCATCTCGTCATTCATTTTGTAGGCTAGCAGTGCATCCGATTTCACGGCTCGATCGAGTGGGATGCCGACGGTGTAGCCGTCAGCACAATGGAACACAACGTACTTTGCATCTGAAGCGACGCCAGCTTGGTTGAGTACAGTAGACAACGGAACGCCGGTCCATTTGGCGTTGCTAATGAGTGCCCCTGGCGGGTTGATTGTGTTGCTAACGCATTCGAGCGTTACGTATTCGTCATCAGTTTGCAATGCCATTAGACTGTCTTTGTTGAGAGTAAATGGGCTATTTACCTTGCCCGTTATCTTCAAGGACCATTGGTTGAAGTCGAGTTGTGGGGGAATTGGGTTGATGTCCACCCTGTAGAAGACACGAGTATCCGTGACTTCGGAGTTGACTAGGTTTCTAATTCTCTCATCTTGGAAAATTGAAGGTAGATCTTGCAGTGTTGTTTCATTCTGCTGGTTGTTGACCGGGATCGGTGTGCCACTGCTAATTACAGGTTGACCAGACAATAGGTTAAGACCGACGCGCGCCACAATGCCTGCTACCGCGAGAACGACTGCAACAATCACCGCATTCTTCAGAAGTCGGCGTCGCGACAAATTGCTCGTCGGTTTGGTCTGCCATATTGTCCGCATCGTGGTTGCGGGCCATATGCTCTGCACAAATGAACTGGCATACACTAGATTTGCTCCCAATATCAACAAACCAGAAATAAGCCAACCCATCGGAGAAGCCAGCGCAGAAGATCTCGCCGACAACAATCCATTAAGTCCGAATGCGATGAGAGAAGGAACGGTCACAGCGACTACTAGAGCGTCAAGGCGCTTCGCTCGGGCATCTCCACCAAACAAGTGTACTATCAGGACGCTCAAAAATGCGTACATCAAGGCATACACCGCCACAGAAAAAATGAAACCCGAATACTTCGCATACTCCCGAAACGTCTCTACGACCACCGACTGAATCGCACCTGGAACCGGTGCAATCAACAATTGGAAGATTGCTTCCGGCGGAAAAGGCAAGGCAAAGAGACTGCTTCCAACAAACAGCAAGAGGGTAGCGATAATACCTCCCACTAAGCCCTGAAAGAAGGATCTGCGAAAGGACGGCGAGGGGTGGTCTTTCTTGGATTCCATGAATGTTACACTCATCCAGGTTTATGTCAGCCAAAAAAGGAGGGTTTGGTTCTTTGCTCCATGTTGTTTCTAGAGGTTCGCGCTCGCTACTTGCATTGCTGACTGCATCTGCATGTCGGGAAGGTATAGGAGTTGCACTTGCTCGAATTGTGTTCGTGGGTCGCTGTTGAAAACGTGCCAGTAAACTCCGTTTCC
>JAHEME010000126.1:0-2681 GCA_024643825.1 Chloroflexota bacterium
TACAGTCCATCTTGGGGCAGAATTGTTCTTTGGGGTTCATTCGACACACTCCTTGGTCGCACTTGAAGTGTGCTGGATGAACCTTCTTTCTTCAAACCACGCTATTCTGTGGTGCTACCTTCCCCTGTGTAAGGCAAAATTGGTTGTTACATTTGTCCGAGGGGGTCGGGAACTCTTTCACTGGGGATGGTGAACAGGACAGTCTATGCTAAGAGGGAATATGTGGCGTCTCTCTTGGATGTACATTCCGCCCACCTGGAGAGATTCAGTAACACGGCATGCTTACAGCACTAAGGAAAACAACGAATGTCACGCAAGCTACTAGTCACCGCCGTCATCGCCCTTACCGTGCTTGCGCTCTTGGCAGCTTGCGGCGGTTCAGCTACCGCGATAACCACAGAGGAGATTCACCCAGCAACCGCCGAGGTAAAAGCAACCGATGTAGAGCCAACGGCAGTTACAATCGAAGCAGCACCTCCGCCCGTTTCAGGGCCAGATGTGCCTATCGATGATCTGGAAACGGTTCCGATCATTACGACGGCTGCAAGTGTAGTTGGTATCGGCTCGTACATTGCAGCGGAAGCGTACGCAGTCCCCGCCGGGGAAGATGTGGAGACCGAACCAGTTCAGGCACTCATCATGCCGTTCGGAATTACATCGAACATGAAGATCAACAATATCAGAGATTTTCGGCAGCCCGAACCGGCTGTTAGGGACTTCACCTTCGAGTGGTCACTTGAAGCCCCGGAAGGATCATCTGCTGAAGTTACAGGAAATCCTGTAGCGATCTTTCTGGCCGATGTTGCGGGAGATTACACCCTCACCCTAACCGCAACCGACGCAGCAGGGAACATCGGAACGCTGGTGAAGACTTATCATGCAACAACCTATATCGGGAACGGGTCTGTCACTGGTGATGACCCTGTGCCGCCGGAGTGCGCCGTATGCCATGCTGACAAAGCCGAAGCGTGGGAAGGGACAGGGCACGCCACATTCTTTACTCGCGCCATTGATGGCGCTGTGAGCGATCACTACAGCGCAAACTGCATCACCTGCCATACCACGGGCTTCAACAATCGTCCTGAAGCGAATAACAGCGGCTTTGATGATATTGCCCGCGCCGCAGGATGGGAGTTCCCCGGAACGTTGCAACCTGGCAACTGGGACTCGATGGTGGAGAACTACCCCGAAGTGGCGGCCTTTACGAACATTCAATGTGAAAGCTGCCACGGTCCAGGGGTAGATCATAAGGGCAGCGGCCCTATCAGCACGGGCCTGGATTACGGAACGTGCGCCCAATGCCATTCGGAAGACCCTTATCACGTATTCCCGCAGCAATGGGAGATCAGCCCACACGCTGATAAGAACGCGCAGGCTTTCTGGTATCCAACAGGTGAAGATCACCTTGCCTGTGTGGGATGCCATACAGGCGGAGGGTACATCGATGCCGCCAACGGCGTCCCTCAGGATGCGCGACGATCTGACTATCAGGTGATCACATGCGCCGTGTGTCATGATCCTCACGATGCAGAGAATCCGAATCAATTGCGGGTCTTCGACACGATCACGCTCCCGAATGGGCGCGAGATCACGGATGTCGGCCCGGCGGCGACGTGCATGACGTGTCATAACACACGCGTTGATCCCATTGCTGCTGTAGAGGGAGACACCTTCAGCTTGCCGCACTATTCCTCGGCGGCTGAGATGATGACGGGCGGGGCGGGATACACCTGGGGCGCTGAACTCCCCAGCAGCCCTCACGAGCAGCTACTTGAGAATTCGTGCATAAGCTGCCATATGGGGCCAACCCCTGGAATGGATAATAGCGGCACGCCAGATGATCCCACAGATGATCAGCCGCTGCCAGGACACAACACCGTTGGGCAGCATACCTTCCTGATGGTCAGCCCAGTCGATGGGACGGAGAATGCAGGGACGTGCCAGCAGTGCCACACAGAACTCACCTCGCTTGACTTTCAGGCCAGTGGCGATCACGATGGCGATGGCATGGTGGAAACCCATGAAGCAGAGATCGAAGGGGTAGTCTCGCTTTTGCAAGAGGAGCTAGAGAGCCGAGGGGTACAATTCCTACCCTCTTATCCGTACGCTTCCTTCCCGGCTGACGCCGATGCTAATCTCAAAGGGGCTACCTGGAACTGGAAGATTGGCGACGACATCGTTGAATTTGGCGGTGTGCAGCACAACTACAAAGCTCTGGTAGGGTTGCTTCAATTAAGCTACGAGAAGCTGACCGGGTCACCAGTGCCAAATGCGGAGATTCTAGCTCCGTAGCCGTACAACGATCTCGGTCTTGAACCCTCCAAGAACAAGATCGAGGTAAGCACCACAGCCGCCGCCTTCGGAAACCAGGAGGCGGCTGCTGCTAAGTGTTTCACTGAAAGACTTTCAGTGAAACGCTTAGCATTCGCTACCAGGCGATTTATTCTTCAGGTGAAAACCCGGTCTAAGAGACCGTAATTCCCTGGATTCATCGTCCCATCTTAGTGGCCTACGTCCTTGCCTTGCATCCTACTCCATGGCCGAGAGGAATTTTCCATGCTCGAAATTACACGACAAGCCGATTATGCCTTACGCGCCAGCCTGGAGATTGCGCAACTCCCCCCGGATGAGCGAATTTCCACCGCGGTGGTTGCTGCCCGGCAGCAAATCCCACTCCCCTT
>JAHEME010000126.1:2691-7515 GCA_024643825.1 Chloroflexota bacterium
GCCTGGAGATTGCATAATCGGCTTGTCGTGTAATTTCGAGCATGGAAAATTCCTCTCGTCCTTGCCTTGCATCCTACTCCATGGCCGAGAGGAATTTCCACCGCGGTGGTTGCTGCCCGGCAGCAAATCCCACTCCCCTTCCTGGCGAAAATCGTATCTCAACTCGTGGTACGGGGAATCCTGGATGCTACGCGGGGAGCAAGCGGCGGCGTGAAGTTGGCGCGGGACCCTGCGACCGTCACCATGAGGGAAATCATCGAAGCGATTGACGGGCCAATCTCCCTCAACCTGTGCGCACGTGATATGAGCGCCTGCGAGCTTTCGCTGACCTGCGCCCTGTGTGATATTTTCGCAGAAACGCAGCAGGAACTGGTTGCCAAACTGGATGGAATCTCGCTCGCCGATCTCGCGCTGCGCGCAGAAGCACTGGGCGAAAAAGCCTGACCTCACGCAGCCAGCCGGGTGAAACGGTCACGCAGATAGTCAGCAACAATCTGGGACGCTGACGGATCTACGTTCGATAAGATCACGGCTGTATAGCCAGCGTCCAGATACATATCAAACTGCGCGCCGATGCCGGGGAAGTTACCGCTGTGTCCCACCACTCGCTGCCCATTGATCTGGCGGACAAAGAACCCATAGCCATATTGCAAACCCTCACCACGCAAAGCGACCTTTGGCGCAAGGAGGGTCTGCACCGACGCCGCGCTTAAAATGGTGTTTGTGTGCAATGCCGTTCCAAACCGAAGCAAATCCTCCACTGTAGAAAACCCACCCCCGCCCGGCCCCCCTTTGATCACGTGCATGAACAGGTTGTTTCGATGTGGGCCTAACTCACGCAGGCCATCGGGGGTAACATGGGTGTACCCGATTGCCAGATTCGGTACAGATCGATCCATTTCATAAGCATCAGTACCCGTCATCCCGGAAGGCTGGTAAATCCGTTCGCGGACGATATCGTAGTAGTCCTGCCCGGTGATCGTTTCCAGGATCGCCCCCAGGATCACAAACCCGCCATTGCTGTAGAACCATCGTTTCCCAGGTGGATAATACGGCAGGTCGGTCGCAAAGAGACGTAGGAAATCGGATACGGTCCGAATGCGCGCGCGCTCACACTCAAACTGATCGTTCCAATACGACCCAATGCCGGACATATGACATAGCAACTGGTCAATCGTCGCGTGGGCAGCATCTTCACGAGGGTAGCCCGGTAGGTGATCGGCAATCGTATCGCTATAGAGGAGCGCCCCTTCCTCCGCTAACTGCGCAATCGCCACCGCTGTGAACATCTTGTTCAGTGACCCGATATTGAATTTGGTATCAATGCGATTGGGGGCATTGAACTCGCGGCTGGCGAGGCCATAGGCACGTTGAAACACCGGGAGGCCATCTTTTGCAATCAGGACAGCCCCGGCAAAAATATCTGCTTCGGCAAGACGCCCCACAAAACGGTGAAGCCCCCGAATCACCTCCTCGTGAGAAGTTGGGACGCCCTCCCCGATCTGCGGTGGAAGCAGTGCCGGGCGTGTTCGGAGTTCAATGACCGCATGGGGCGCTTCTGGCGCAAGTTTGAGCTTGAGATACACCCACTCACCCGCCAGCCCAAGCTGCGCAATGACGGCTGTTTCATAAGGGAGATCGACTTCTACCTGATACACCGTCAACCCACACGCGTGGTCAAATCGGAGGGCATCCAACAGCGCCGTCGTGTAGTCCATCGAGTTCCACACCGCACGATCATCCTGAGGGTCTTTATCCGCATAAGGATCAGCGTAGTGATCGTCCAGCCAACGCTGAAATGCCTCTACATCCCCCCGATTGAACATCTCAATCAGGGAACGCAGCATGGTTCCCGCCCGGCTATCTGGGAGTGGTACACTCATACAGGGTTCCCGATCTATGACCCCAATTGCGGCGGTCTCCCGCAGTTGCAATCGTCGGGTCTTTCTGGTCAAATGGTGATTGTCGATTTGTTGACTTGTTCTGTCCGATTTTGGCCTCGCAATTTGACCGCATTTTATCTGGCGATGCAATGGGGTAGGTGTGTTAATGGTTCATGATGAGTGCTTCCTGGTTTTGGGCGGGGCTGGCCTCGTTGGGAAGCAGATCGCATATCGGATTGCACACGATCTCTCCCCTCGCAAAATGATCATTGCTTCCCTGTGGAAGCACGAAGTGGATGAAGCACTCGCCGAGTTGAAAGAGATGTTTGCAGACCAACCCATTGAGTGGGGAGGGGCCTGGGGCAACCTCTTTGTGCGCGAAGAGTATGCAGGGGAGGCTCGCCGCACCCTGCTAGAAAGCTCGGAGCGTCGCGACCTGCTCTATGCTGACCTATTTGGCAGTATGGAAGAAGCATACCATGCCTCTTTGCTAGTGAAGCTCATCCAGCAGCATCAGCCGGATGTGATCGTCGATAGCATCAATACCGCTACCGCCATCAGTTATCAGGATATTAATACTGCCTCCGTCCTGGCGAAACGGTCGATTGCCTCCATCGACGAAGCGATCCACACAGATTCTGGCGATGTCGCCTGGGATGATGCGGCCTACAATTTTGATCTCCTGATCCTATCGCAATCGCTCCCGCAGCTCGTCCGGCATGTTCAGATGCTGCACCGCGCCATGCGCGAAGCGGGAACCCGCCTCTATCTGAAGATCGGCACGACGGGCACGGGTGGAATGGGACTCAACATTCCCTATACCCACAGTGAAGATAAACCCTCCGCCAAATTGATGACGAAAACTGCTGTCGCCTTCGCCCATACCGGGTTGATGTTCTTGATGGCGCGTACTCCAAACGGGCCAATCGTCAAGGAGATCAAACCCGGCGGGATGATCGGGTATGCCGACATTGCCTGCCGCCCGATCAAAGAGCGCGGGCAGGTCGCCATGATCACCGGGAATCGTTCTTATCCCCTGGGCGACCGCCTCACCCTGAATGAAGACCCGGCGACCTACGAGCAATTCGGCGAACTCTTGCTGCCCATCGTAGACACGGGTGAGAACGGGCTGTTCACGCGCGGGGAATTTGAGGCCATCACCGCCCTGCGGCAGATGGAGTTCATTACACCGGAAGAGATCGCACGGGAAGCCGTGTTAGAGATTCGCGGAAGCAACACCGGGCGCGATGTCATCGCTGCCATCGATGGCGCAGTCATGAACCCGACCTATCGCGCCGGGTATCTGCGCGAGCAGGTCTTGGTCGCCTTACAACATCTGGAAGAAGAAACGAGCAGCCACAGCGTCGCGCTCGGCCAGCTAGGGCCACCGGAGCTATCCAAACTTCTGTGGGAAGCCGAGCTTCTCAAACTGGAATACAGCACTCTTGATAATGTAATCGCCGTAGAAGCAGAAACGATCTCACAAACGCTCTACACTCGATTGCAAAGCGATGCCGAACTAACCCGCACAATAACATCCATCGGCCTCCCGATCCTGACCCCGGATGGGCAAACCCTGATCCGCGGCCCGCGTATTCGCATCCCGGAGATTGCGGGGGAGACGGATGTGGCAATCACTCCGGAGAATGTGAATCTATGGGCAGGCAAAGGATGGCTTGACCTCCGCCCGCATAACCTCGAACTATGGCGGCAGCGATTTACACGCATCAAAGACCTGCGCCGCAGTGTTCGTGAACGTGGCTCTGCCTCTCTCACCCGTGAAGCCTATCTGTTTGACGAAATTCGCATTGGCGAAATCGTCGCCTGGATGTTCAACAACGAGCAGGGCGGGTATCGCATCAAGTAACTGATGTGACGATGATCTATTCTGCAAAAAATGGAGTTTGCTATTGACCGACCGAACCTTTACAGGGCGTGACCCCGACACCTTCGGGTTTGAGAGCATTCTGTATGAGAAGCAGGAGGGGCGAGCGACGGTCACGTTCAACAGGCCGCGCGTGCTCAATGCGATCAACTACGGCGTGTTGAGCGAACTCAAGATTGCATTCAAGGATGCAAGCTGGGATGACACGATTGGGGTCGTCGTTCTCACCGGAGCCGGAGAGCGCGCGTTTTGTACAGGCGCTGACCTGAAGGAACAGAAACAATTCATCAAGCGCCCCCGCGATTACTGGAAGTGGATGGGCGAGTTTGTAGAAGTTCACGAACTGCTTCGTAATCTGGGAAAGCCCACGGTCGCCCGGTTGAACGGGATCGTTGTGGGCGGCGGCAACGAATTCAACATGAGCTGCGATCTGGCAGTGGCGGCAGATGACATCTACATCCGCCAGGTCGGTACGAGCCACGGGAGTGTGGCGCTGGCAGGTGCAACCCAGTTTCTGCCGCTGATCGTGGGTGACCGCCGCGCGCGGGAAATCCTGCTGCTCAATGAGGAAATTCCAGCGAAGAAGGCCGAAGAGTGGGGGTTGATCAACTGGGCCGTGCCCCGCGCAGAATTGGATCAGAAGGTAGATGAAATCGCTGGCAAGCTGCTGGCAAAGTTCCCGGAAAAGACGCGCTACACCAAACAGCAGTTGAACTTCTGGCGCGATTTTAGCTGGCATCTGACCATCGGGCATGGGCGCGACTGGCTGGCGATTCACAATACCAGCCCAGAAACATGGGAAGGTGTGCAATCGTTTAACGAAAAACGCGCCCCGAATTATGAAGAAATCCGCCGCCGCTGGGCTGAGGATGATGCCCCCGAATGGATCGGCGGGGAAATCCCTGACACGGAATAACAATCATTGAGGAGACCGATGACACTGACATTACCGGCTGACGTTCAGCTTCATGAAGATACGCTCGCATTCCTGAATTCTGGCCCGAAGAAACTACTGATCGGTGGGCAGTGGGTTCAGGCAGCCAGCGAAGAGACCTT
>JAHEME010000127.1 GCA_024643825.1 Chloroflexota bacterium
GAATTGCAGGCCGCCTTCGAGGCGGTACGTGCGGCTTTGCTGGCTGGCTTCGATGCGCTGCTGCCGGGTGTGCAGGGTTGGCAGGTCGATGAGGCGGCTCGTTCTACATTAGTCGCCGCTGGTTACCCCGAATATCAACACGCCTTCGGGCATCACCTGGGACGCGCTGCCCATGATGGATCGACCGTGCTTGGCCCCCAATGGGAGCGTTACGGTCAGACCCCCTTCGGCATCATCGAAGTGGGCAACGTGTTTGCCATCGAGCTGGGTACGGCGGTTCCCGGTTACGGGTACGTCGGTCTCGAAGAGAACGTGGTCATCACCGAAGACGGCGCACAGTGGCTTTCCGAACCGCAAACCGACATCTGGCTCATCTGAGGGAGGCTCCGAACCATGTACGCTGATACAGTCCTCACCAATGGCCTGATCCGCACGCAGTCTGACGCGCAGCCGCAGGTTTCGGCGATTGCCATCCGGGGAGGTCATATCCTTGCGCTGGGCGATGACGCCACGATGCGCGGGCTGCTGGCTCCGGGCGGGGAAGCGATTGACCTCGAAGGGAGGCTGGTGCTTCCCGGATTGGTGGACGCTCACGTTCATCTGACGTGGTACGCCGCCGCCTTACAGATCGTTGACCTGACTCACACCAAATCCGCCGAAGATGCCATTGAGCGCGTAGCGGCTCGTGCTTCCACACTGCCGCCGGGAACCTGGGTGCGGGGTCATGGGTGGGCACAGATTGAGTGGCCCGGTGGGGCCTTCCCAACTGCGGCCCAATTAGATGCCCGCATCCCCGATCATCCTGCCTACCTGACTGCCCATTCGACGCACGCCGCCTGGGTGAATACCGCTGCGCTGCGTTTAGCGGGTGTTAGCGCTTCGACGCCTGACCCGGCTGGCGGGAAGATCAGCCGCGATGCTGCGGGAGGGCCGGACGGTCTGCTATTCGAGACCGCCATGCCGCTGGTTGGGGAGGTCATCCCCAAACTGACCGATGAAGAAGTCGCCGATCAGGTCAGGCTTGCCATTGAGCGTGCCCACCGGGGCGGGCTGACGGGCATTCACGACTTTGACGGGGCGGCGGCTTTTCGCGCTTACCAGCTTCTGCTCCAGCGCGGCGATCTGACGCTGCGCATCGTCAAGAACATCCCGGTTGAACTGCTGGATCATGCCATCGAACTCGGCGTGCGCTGGGGGTTCGGCGGCGACATGCTGCGCATGGGCGGAGTCAAGACCTTCGCCGATGGGGCGTTAGGCCCCAAGACCGCCTGGATGATCGCCCCCTACGAGAACGAGCCGGAGAACTACGGCATCTCCGTGACCGACCCCGAAGTGATGATGGAGAATGTCAGCCGGGCCAGCGCCGCCGGACTGCCTTCGACCATTCACGCGATTGGCGACCGCGCCGTGCACCATGTGCTGAACGTCTACGAGGCGGTGCGCCGGGAAGAAGCCGCGCGGGGCATTTCCCCCTCCCAAATGCGCCACCGCATCGAGCACGTTCAGATCATCGCCCCGGAAGATGCCGGGCGGCTGGGACAGCTTGGCGTGATCGCCTCGATGCAGCCCAACCATGCCACCAGTGATATGCTGATGGCCGATGCCTACTGGGGCGACCGGGCCACGTATGCGTACAACTGGCGTCTCCAGATGGATGCTGGCGCGCCGATGGCCTTTGGCTCGGATGCGCCGATTGAGCCGATTGAGCCGCTGCCCAACATCCAGGCGGCAGTGACGCGCCGCCGATTGGATGGGACGCCGGGGCCAGATGGCTGGCGTTCGGGCGGGCGGGGGTGCCTGAGCGTGGACGAGGCCGTACGCGGGTTCACGCGCGGGCCTGCCTATGCGGGCGGCACGGAGGCCACTCTGGGGCAGCTTGCGCCCGGCTTCCTGGCCGACCTGGTGGTGCTGGGGCGAGACATCTACAGCATCGACCGGATGGAGATCGCAGAGACGCCCGTGCTGGGCACGATGGTTGGCGGGGTGTGGGTGCATCGGGTGTTCTGAAGGGCAAAGGCGGGAACCGCAGAGGGCGCAGAGAACCGCAGAGAAAAGCAAAGGCTTTTTCACCACGGAGAAACGGAGAGGCACGGAGATTCTTTGAAAAAGACTCGGTGCTGGATGTTGTTCGAAAGCAGCCTGGTATCTGTGAGTTGCTACCCCACCCCCGGCCCCTCGGCAACTGGCATAGAAAGCTGCCAGTTGCTTGACCGGAGAGGGGAGAAAAACTTCCTGAGAGTAGATCATATTTCGACTATTCCCAGGGTGAGGCGGGGGGTGGCGGTGAGACGCCAGGCAAGGGCGAGAGCGATTACGGTATCGTCGTGGACACCGTTGGGAGCCTCGTAGATGGTGTATCCCCCGGATTTGCGTTCGTGCTGGGTGTAGGCTTCCAGTTCGGCCATCAGGACCGGATCGGGGAGCAGGCGCAGTTCTCGATTTTCGATGGCGGCGACGAGCATCTCGATCAGGTTGGGTTTGTTGTGCGGCGTGGTGGTGAATGACTGGATGGGCAGACCCTGATTCCATAAGGCTTCGATGTTGGGTTCACCCATCGCATTTGCTTCTGCAAGAACAGATGTGACATTCCAACGCTTTGCCAATGCCGCGATACGTGCTCGTTGAGTTCCCCAGTTTTCCTCGTTGAACCGATCCACGCAGGCTACCGAGCGTTCGGTTGAGTCGATGACGACCAGCGCGGTGAAATCCTGATAGCGCCCGAAGTCAACGCCCATGACGTAGGTATGACCCGGCTGCGGCCCCCCGCGATAGGCGGCGGTGGCGGCTTCTTTGATGTCACGGAAGACGGTTCCAGAGCCTTCGATGAACCTGGCCTGATACTCTTCCTGAAACTGGCGTTTGGGCGTGATGGCTAAGGCATCGGCGATTTCCTGCGGATCGATGCGGGGATTGGAAGACGTGGTATATGTCCACGACTGCCAATCCTCGTTGAGCGGATCGAGGCCGTGCTGGAACACATGGAAGAACCAATTGCGCCCCGCAGGGGTGGAGATGATGAGAGCGCCCCCTTTGTTATCGGAGAGGGCGGGACGGATGCAGGCTGTCCAGACCTCCTCCGGCATGAAGGCGGCTTCATCGATCACCACGAAGTCGATGCCAACCCCGCGCAAGCCAGCGGTGTTATCGGCAGATTTGACGGTGATTGACCCCCCGGAAGGGAGATCGAGATGGCGTTCTGATTCAATTTTTTTTGCACCCTGAGGCTCGAATTTGCGTTTGAAGGTACGCCAGGCGTCGAAGGCCAAACTATATGTGGGTGCGACCCACCACACACGCTGACCCGCCCGGGCATGACTGGCGGCCAACACCATCCCCAATGAAGTCTTGCCCCAACGCCGCCCACAGGCTAACACTTTGAAGCGAGCCTGATGTTGAGCGATTCTGCGCTGGGCACGCCTTAACTTCGGGAGTGCAGGGGATGCTAGCGTACCTATGTTGACTTCCTCCTTTCCCGCCCCGTGGCGCGTGGCGTGAAATCCAGTACCACTAGCTACACGCGGGATCGCGGGGCGGCGGGCAGGACGGCCCCCGGAGCCGCACGGCGGAAGTGAGTGGCGATCACTCTCGACCGTGATGCCCGTGCAGCGGGAAGGGGCTGAATCTGCTCGACTGTGATGTGTGCGCCCTACCAGGAACGCATGTTCTAATAATCGTAGCAGGAAGTGAGAAAGTTGTCACTTGATCATTTGATCAATCCATCGCGGATATAAATTTAGGTTCAAAATCGCGATTTAACAATCATCGAAACGCATTTTGGGTTGGAATATGGTTGGTGAAAAGCGGCTGGCGGATGGCGAAAAGCTCTTCACCGCAAAGGCGCGAAGGGCGCAAAGGAAAGACAAGAGCGGGAACCACAGAGGCACAGAGCACATCTCGAAATCGGGAACGTCGGCGATATAGGCTTCGTCTTCCGCGCTATAGAAGATGTTGATATGGTAGTCCTTCATACGGTTTCCTCGTCTGACTCTTCATCCTGCAAGACCAAATCGTATTTTTCGACCAGCCGCAGAAACTGCCTGACCTATCCGCTTACCCGTTTATGATGGGTTCCCTATGTCGCTGATCTATCCAGATTGACATCTCTTTGGAACACTTGTACAATCCCTTGCAATTACACATCCACAGGCGTTGATTGGAAGTGATAAGCCATCGCTGCAGCGAGCCGGGGACGGTGCAAGCCCGGTGTTCCGTGCCATCAGCGAGCACAGGTGGCCCACCTCGTCCATAAGCCCCGGCTGCGAACGGGCCTGTTCTCCTTGTAGCTTCCGGCGTCCGGCACACGTTACGTGCTTTTGAGTGGGCAAGATCGGTGCTATAGGCACAAAACTTGCCAACCAGGGTGGTACCGCGGAAGACCTTCGTCCCTGTTTGACGAAGGTCTTTTTCTTATGCGATGATTCGTGCATATCCTTTCCAACAGGTGGAGGCAGCATGAAAATCGGTCAAACGAGCATAGTCCAGCGGGTGTTAGTACGCATCATTTTGCTGTTGGTGGTGCTGCTGGCTGTCAACGCAGGCACCTATATGGTGACACGTTTTCTGGCTCTGCGTGGCCCGCTGGCGTATGGTTACATCCCTGATGGGAAAGTGTCCCTGGCAGAAATTCCACAGGGTTACTTACCATATCTGGGGCACGTCATTCAGGGTGATGTTCGATCCACTGAACAGCAGCTTGGGATTGGAACCTTTGGGAATGATCCGCTGATCCCCATGATCGGTGAGGCTTTGAAGAACAGTCTCATCCTGCTGGGAATCTCGATTGTTTTTGCGGCTGTAGTTGGGATCGCGCTGGGGCTATTCTCTGTCAATCACCATACACGCAGCACGAATCCGATTGGGTTGCTGGTTTCTATTGCGGGATTCTCCATGCCGGGATTCTATCTGGGTATCCTGGTGCTGGCTCTGATGTTCACGATGGCAGCACGCGGCGTGCGCTGGAACTATCTTCCTGCCAGCGGTTACGGATTGGATAAGCATCTGATTTTGCCCGTGCTGGCGCTGGGAATCCGCCCGATGGCGGAAGTTGCGCGCATGACGGCTGAACTTCTTAGCGAGGAACTCGGCAAGGAATACGTTCGGGCTGCCCGCGCGAAAGGACTGCCCTGGCGTATGGTCATTATGCGCCACGCGTTCAGGAATATTGCGGCGACGATTGTAACCGCCCTGGGGAATTCTCTTAGCTATCTGATTGGAAGTCTTGTGATCATTGAGCAAGTCTTCTTGTGGCCGGGATTAGGACACGCGCTGTTAGACTCGATCAGGATTTCAAACTTCGCAGGGACGATCCTTGACCCGATACTCATCGCGACCCTGGTTACAACCGGAACGCTCCTTTACCTGATCATCGACCTGGTCACAGATGTGATCAGCCAAGCTCTCGATCCACGTCTGAGGAGGGCATAACATGGAGAATTCGTCCATTCGGAAGGCGATCATGCTAGCCAGGTTGGGGCAGCGTAAACAAGCTCGCCGCATCGTAATGGCCGCACTGCGTTCAGACCCACAGGATGGCGAAGGGTGGATTGTCCTAGCGCAGCTAGTCGATGACCCGGACGAGGCGATGTACTGCATGCAGCAGGGCATCAACTTGCGCCCGGATGATGCACATGCCCGCTCTCTGTTGGAGCGCATGAAACGTGGGCAAAGGGTCATCACACGTGCCCCGTCGTTTACACTGATAACACAGGATCAATCTGTGCCTGATTTCTGGGAATCACTTACTTACAAGTTTCGCGGGCTGAATCTGCCACTCGTGATCGGGCTGCTGCTGGTTGGGTTATTGCTCATGATTGCGCTATTGGGTGAGTGGATCGCGCCCCAAGACCCATTGGAAACGCACTTCATTCTCAAAGATCAGAGCGGCGAGTTTGTGACACCGCCATTTGCCCCAGGGCAGATCGAGGGATTCATTCTGGGCAGTGACTTTGATGGTCGGGATGTGTTTAGCCGCCTGCTGATTGGGGTACGTCCTACCCTGGTTCTTGTGATGATGGTCGCAGCAGCAAGGCTGATCGCTGGCACGTTCTTCGGAGTTGCCGAAGGCTGGTTTGAGGGCCTCCCCGGTGCGCTAATGGGAAGTGTGACCAAGATTGTATTGAGCATCCCTATGCTGATCATCGCCATCATGGTCATTTACCTCTTCGGACTTCAGACAGAGGCGGGTGTATTTGTCGTTGCCCTTAGCCTGACCGGGTGGGGGCAGGCTGCCCGCGTGATCGCGGATCGGGTGCGGATCGTCAAACAAGAAACGTACATCGAGGCATCACGAGCGTTAGGAGCAGGCAGTCTCCGAATTCTGAGCAAGCACATCATTCCCCAGATTCGGACGCTTCTGATCGTGACACTCAGCTTTGAAATGAGCGCGGTGCTGTTGCAAATGGCGGAGTTGGGCTTTCTAGGATACTTCATGGGCGGGGGGGCTATTCGGCTGGTACCTGACGGCAAAAGCCCGGCGTTTATCCCTGTGCGAATTGCGGGGCCGCCGGAGTTGGGCCAGATGCTCGCTGGCGGATGGTCGAACTTTATCTATACGCCGCTGCTTCCCGTTATGGTGGGAACCGTATTCTTTATCGCAGTGTTCAGCTTCATGATGCTCGGCGAAGGGTTGAAGCGTTACTACGCGGAAACCAGCAGCCCCGGCCCCATGAGCGCCCTGCGATTTGCTCTCTGGCGTCGCAGCGAAAAGCGGGCCAGGGGAACCCTGACCGTTCAGGATGTGCAACAGGTTGGACATTGGTAAAGGGCGAAGAGATCATGAATATGATAGTCAGGATGTGGAGTACGGACTGCCTTCTCGCGCCCCTCCACACACATACCATCCACAAGTTCTACTGTAGTAGCGCAGTCATACTCTAAGAGGCGGAAAGGTTGTAAATGAAAGAGATGTATACCCCTCAAGAAATTGAGGCTCGCTGGCAACAAAAATGGGAAGATACTTCCCTGTATCGGTCGGAGGTTGACACTTCACGGCCCAAGCACTACGCCTTAACCATGCTGCCATACCCATCCGGCGATCTGCACATCGGGCACTGGTACGCGATGTCCCCGTCCGATGCGAGGGCGCGATTCATGCGGATGCGGGGCTATAACGTCCTGTTCCCGATGGGCTTCGATGCCTTTGGCCTGCCCGCTGAAAATGCGGCGATCAAGCGCAACATCCATCCGCAGAAGTGGACGTATGCCAACATCGAAAATATGCGCAAGCAACTGCGAAGCATGGGTGCGATGTTCGACTGGGAGCGTGAGGCGATCAGTGCTGACCCGGCATATTACAAATGGACGCAGTGGTTCTTCCTGAAATTCCACGAAAACGACCTCGCCTATAAGAAGTTATCGGCAGTCGATTTTTGCCCACACTGCAATACTACTCTGGCTCGTGAGCAGGTATGGGGCGAGGATCGGCATTGCGAACGGTGCGGTACTCCCGTCATCAAGAAAGACCTTGATCAGTGGTTCTTCCGCATTACGAACTATGCTGACGATCTGCTGGACT
>JAHEME010000794.1 GCA_024643825.1 Chloroflexota bacterium
AAGCCAACCACCTGCGGCAGCAGCATGTACATGGGTTGGCCGAGCATCACGGCTTCGGCTTCGATGCCGCCCACGCCCCAGCCGACGACGCCTAACCCGTTGATCATGGTGGTGTGCGAGTCGGTGCCGACCAGGGTGTCGGGATAGGCGACGGTCGTGCCATCTACCTGACGGGTCTGCACAACCTTCGCCAGATATTCGAGGTTGACCTGATGCACAATCCCGGTCGCCGGGGGGACGACGCGGAAGTTATCGAAGGCTTCCTTGCCCCAGCGCAGAAATTCGTAGCGTTCGCGGTTGCGCTCGAACTCACGGTCGGCGTTGAACATCAATGCGAAACGGGAGCCGAAGCGGTCGATCTGCACCGAGTGATCGATGACGAGATCGACGGGGACGACCGGGTTAATGCGGGATGGGTCGCCACCCATGCGGGCCATCGCCGAGCGCAGAGCCGCCAGATCGACGACGGCAGGCACGCCAGTGAAGTCCTGCAAGATCACGCGGGCGGGCAGATAGGGGACTTCGACCTCACCGGGATCGGGCTGCCAACTGGCGAACTTGATCACATCATCGCGGGTGATCTCCTGCCCGTTCAACTGGCGCAGGGCGGCTTCCAGCATGATGCGGATCGAATAGGGGAGGCGGGAAATCTGGGCGATGCCGTCTTTTTCCAACTGGGGCAGACTGTAATAGGTGACTTCGCCCGCGCTGGTCTTGAGTGTTTTGCGAGCGCCGAATGGATCCTGAGTGGTGGGTGAGGATGTCATGATAAGGTTCTTTGCTCCAGGGTTAGCGACCATCCGCAGTGAGACAAATGGCCTCGGAATCAATTATTGGGTTTAATAGATAGTGGAAGCTGGCCGCCCCGGCAGGTGGTGAGGTGGCTCAGTCCGAGGTGGGGGGCGACTCCAGCCAAACTCTGCCCAGATTGTAGCACGGGAATGCAAAACTTCAGCGGCAGATGGTAGATTCAAGAGAAATGACTGGAAACCCAGTGACACGACTCTTTCCGGACACACACCCTGGTATTGAAAAGAAGCTCATCGAGATCGAACGAGAGATGTCTTTCGAGGATAAGCTGGTGTGTATTCGGCAGATGAACATGATGATGCGCCAGCTTGCCTTACAGGGGCTAAGAGAACGGTATCCCGATGCAACCGAAGCTGAAATCCAACGGCGGCTCATGGGCATGATCCTCGGTGAGGAACTGGCAGCCAAAGCCTACGGGCCACTGCCCTCAAAGAGAGAACCTGCCGATGGTTGACCCGATGGAGGGACTGCTACGAGCGGTAGGCGCGTTCGATGCGCTGGGGATTCCTTACTTTGTTGGTGGATCGATAGCCAGTTCCGAACACGGGATCAAACGAACCACGATGGATGCGGACGTAGTTGCCGACATGCAGAGCGATCAAGTAGAAGTGTTCGCTGCGATCCTGCACGATGGATTCTATGTTGACGAAGAAATGATCCGTGATGCGATCCGCCGAAGGAGTAGCTTCAATATTCTCCATCTGGCATCCGGTTTCAAGGTGGATGTCTTCATCCCGAAGAAGAGAGCGTATGAGGATCAAATCTGGGGGCGGCGCGTGCAGCGCACGATTGGCTCCCAACTCATAACCGTAGCCAGCGCCGAGGATATTATTCTGGCGAAACTGGAATGGTATCGGCTGGGAAATGAGGTCTCTTCCCGGCAGTGGGGGGATGTTCAGGTCGTGATCAAGGTGCAGGCAGAACGACTTGACCGGGACTATTTGCGACGCTGGGCGGGTGAGATCGGGGTAAGCGATCTGCTGGAAAAGGCCCTCGCCGAAGCGGAACTGTAACCCACAATGGGAGTCTCCTCTGTGGAATGGTTGTTACCCTCTGATGTTCATGCATCGTTTGCGCTTCGGGAAGCCGTCGGCGGACACGCGCTGGTAGCAGACATCCTCGCACAGCGCGAGTACGCCGATCCTGCCGAGGCACGAGCGTTCCTTGATCCCGATGCCTATTCTCCGGCCCCGGCTACTGATCTGCCCGACCTCGAAACTGCTGCTGCGCGGCTGGTGGATGCGATCAATAACGAGGAACGCA
>JAHEME010000128.1 GCA_024643825.1 Chloroflexota bacterium
CCAGTTTGGCATATTCTTCCATAACGCCGTAGAGCTTGCTGGATCGCGGGACGGCCTCTTCATACGGTTTGGCGCAAGCATCGGGCACTGTCCCGCATGGCAGCCCTTCGTTGAACGCTGCGCAGGAGGCATCGTCCACGCAGAAAGCCCCATACACCAACTGATCGTACGGAACATCACGTACCGCCCCGATTTTCTCCGTCGGAGCGAGTTCAAACATGATCTCCTGGTCAAGTGAGGTCTGCACCGCGAAGGCTGGCGTCCCCATCCAGGAGGTGACGACGATGAACACGATGTACACCAGACTCAACGAAATCGCCGCGCGTCGCGTGTGATAGCGTCGGAACGGGCCAACATCGAAGTAAGGCATCAGCAGGAAGGCCGGGAGCAGCACCATCATAGGCACAACGACGCCCATCAGGGTCTTATCGCCCAGCTTCAGCAATCCCTGAATCCACAGGAAGTACCAGGGGGCCACCGTATGCAGCGGTGTACTCTGCGGGTTGGCCCAGTTTTCCAGCGGCGCGTGATACAGGAAGGCCACCGCCGCCACCATGATCATGGTCACGACTGCCAGCCATAGTAGTTCGCTGGAGAGAATCTCCGGCGTGAAATACACACGCTTATCGACGGGAACACGCTTGGCGGTATCCTCGCCGGTCTTCTCCGCCTCCGGGGGCAGGCTGTGCCCGTGAAGCACGACTTTGTAGTAGTGCATCCCCAGCAGCGCCAGCAGCAGGATCGGGAAGCCGATCACGTGCAGCAGGTAGAAGCGCAGCAGACCGCCCTGTCCCAGGTCAGGCGCACCCTTGAGCAGGATGTTGATGAACTGCCCGGCGATGGGTGGTGGGGTGGCCTCTGCCATGGATGCGCCGATGGTCACGGCCCAGTACGCCAGTTGGTCCCACGGTAGCAGGTAGCCCGTATAGCTCAGACCCAGGGTAAAGAACAGAAGCAGGATGCCCGTTGCCCAGGTGAAGCCGCGCGGCTTCTTATAAGAAGCAGTCCAGAAGGTGCGCAGCATGTGCAGGGCCACGATGATCACCATTGCTTCCGCGCCCAGGCGGTGCAGGTCGCGCATCATCTGACCGAATGGTACATTGCTCAGGATGTTGAGCATGTTGTCGTAGGCCTGCCCGGTCGATGGCGTGTAGAACACCATCAGGAAGATCCCGGTTACAAATTCCAGGAAGAAGAAGTATGTCGAAAGCCAGCCCAGACGGAACGTCGGGTACAGCCCGGTCACTTCTTCATTGTAATATCCCGGTCGGATATGAAACCAGAAACTATCTGCATGAGGGCGCAGGCGGGGGTTGGGTCGTCCCGGCGGGTCGCCGCGCAGAATCGCGCGCAGTTCGGCGATGTCCACGCCCTGGGTGATGCGCCAGGTGGTGTCGTTCAATGCCTCAAACAGTGCCGTGCGCAGTCCGACTTCCCGGATGCGCTTCAGCAGAGGGGCATTGAGTAAGTCAAAATTTGAATCCATAGGTCGGACTCCTCATTCCTCTCACATGGAGCAGCCATCTGCTCCCAAAGACCTCGGTGTTTGGTCGAAAAATCTTTCGACTAAACACACCTACCCGTGCAGCGGCCCCTTGACCCGCTTTCCGGTATCAATGGCGATGTCCGCTGCCCCACTCTCCAGGGGAACGGGCTTCCCCGCCGCAGGATCGGTGTTCATATCCCCACTGGCTGTTTCCGCCAGCGAGCTGCCGTTTGCGTCTTCGACACTGACAATGAAGCGATCCAGCGTACGCGGAGCAGGCCCTTCGATCCATGTGCCATCACGCTGATACTTCGAGCCGTGGCAGGGGCATTCAAAGCGGTCATTGGAAGGAACCCACTTATACAAACAGCCCAGGTGGGTGCAGACCTTATAGATCGCCAGCACGCCGCTTTCGGTATTCACCAACCAGAAGCGGCCATCGGGATGATCTTCGGGGTCAGCGCCAACGGGGGGGATGGCTCCAACCGGGATGCGGAACGTACCCCCGAACTCACCTTCACGGAAGCGTGGGTAAGCAAACCATAGAACCGCCCCGGTTGTTCCCCCTCCGGCGAGCAGCATGGATGCCATCCAGATATAACTCAGAAACTCCCGGCGAGTCAGTGGCGGGCTGGCGGGTGCAGCAGTAGCCTCTGCCATACGGACTTTCCTCCTGATTATGCCAACCTACTCAAATAGACGTGCTGATACGGCCTATCACTCCCGTACGTTGATTGCCCCTCGAACCGATCCTGATTCGGGAGCAAACCACTGCGTACGCCAGATCACCTTTGGTCGTTTGACCTAGCAAACGCGTTCTGCTGAGCCATTATAGCATGGTCACAAACACGGTCAAAACAAACCCCAAACAATGCGGAGGCATGTGCTCCGTGTTTGCCACCCTAGTAGATGAACTTTCTCATGTTTTCCCAGTGTAGCTCGCTGCCGAAAGTTCGTCAAAGAATTCACAATCAACCCTTGCCGGGCAGGTATTACCACACGCTCAGATCGCAGAATTCGTGTCCCGTATTGTTCCCTTTGCCACGATGTTGACTGCCCCCATCTCCCATCGTACAATCTTAGTGTGCCGTCGATCCGCAATCGTGCAGACGGCGAGCACCGTAGCGCAAACCCGACCAATCCAATGTCCGGCGGTACTGCCTGGATTGCTTCTGCAACCGGGACAGGGAGACGCCGCGAACATCGCATGGCAAGGTTATACTAGCCCTGCCCGCATGTCGCCCTCCCTCTCGGAGGGCGTTTTTGATCGGGTCACAGGAGAACATCAGATGGACACACAGATTACCATTCACCACATTCGGGCCATGAAGGATCACGGCGAGCGTATCAGCATGCTCACCGCCTACGATTACCCCACCGCCTTGCTCATGGATCAATCCGGGGTCGACATGATCCTGGTGGGCGATTCGCTGGGGATGGTCGTGCATGGCTTCGAGAACACCCTGCCTGTGACGATGGACATGATGATCATGCACAGCGCCGCCGTGCGCCGGGGCGCGAAGCGCGCGCTTGTGGTCGGCGATATGCCGTTCATGAGCTATCAGGTCAGCCTGGAAGACGCCAAGCGCAATGCGGGCCGCTTCGTGGCAGAGGCCGGAGTCGATGCCGTGAAGCTGGAAGGTGGCCTCCGCATGGCGGAGACCGTCCACGCGCTGGTGGAGATGGGAATCGCCGTGCAGGGACACATCGGGCTGACGCCGCAAAGCGTGAGCGCGTTTGGCGGCTTCAAGACTCAGGGCAAGTCTGTCGAAGCGGCCCGCCACCTGCTCGATGATGCCCGCGCGCTCGAAGAGGCAGGCGCATTCAGCCTGGTGATCGAAGCGGTTCCGGCGAAGCTCGCCCGATTGATCAGCCAGACGATCTCCATTCCGACCATCGGGATCGGCGCGGGGGTTGGCTGTGATGGACAGGTGCTGGTCACTCATGATATGCTGGGTTTGTTCGACCGCTTCACGCCGAAGTTCGTCAAGCAGTACGCCAACGTCTCCGCCGTGATGCGCGAGGCGATGCAAGCCTACTGCGACGAGGTGCGGCGCGGGATGTTCCCAGCAGCCGAGCATGAGTTCAGCATTGACGACGATACCTGGGCCGTCATCGCCGGAGAGTTCGCCATCCCGGAAAATCAGGCCGCGGATTGAGCCAGGAATACCTGTAGCGATAGATATTAGACCACACAGAAACAGGGAAGCACGGAGAAAACATCTTCTTGCTTTTCTCCGTGCCCCTCCGTATCTCCGTGGTGAATCTTTTGTCTTTGCTCTGTGGTGAAATGGGTTTCATTTGACCAAGATCAACTTCCTGGGTTCGAGTGGGAATAGCCCCTACAGCGCCATCTATTTAGCTCGCAATGAACCCGGCGATCTGCTGGGATCTGTCAATGCGGGGAATGAAGGTCTATGGGTGGGCGGCGGCGGCATTAACGCGCAATTTCACCGCGAGAACCCACGGGCAGATTATGCTTCGATCCACCAGAGAACGCTCAGGAAAGCCCACCCGGATTTGTCCGCCTGGGATGACGACCCCGGCGATCCTCTCTCATTCGTCTACGTCAACCGGCCTGCCAAGCCCCTGCACGGAATCGATGGAACGGTCTTCATTGACGTGTTCATGCCCACCAGAGCGCCGCATGGCAATCCCGCCAATTGCGCGATGATCTATGTGGTACCGCCTGATGGTTCTAATTACTCGGATCATGATTTTTTGGATGCGGTAGAAGCCACGGCAGAGAACATTGCTCTCTCAGTCGCCCATTTCAATCACGAGGTCGCTCCCGACAATCAACTGCCGATCCTCGAAACGCTTCGCATGTGTGCGTATAGTTCCTCGATCTTCTTGAAACCCACCGTTTCCGTTGAGCAGGTCGTGAACCGGATTTATGATGGCCTCAAGAAATTCGAGTTTGGGTCTGTGAAGTCATTGGAATTCGAGAATGGTGATAGGAGTTTTGACTCTGTGAAGTCTCGTCCGGGCTTCACCGGATAATTGCGCGGGGGCATCGGGGGCCATCATGCGGATCGTCATCTACGGGATCGGGGCATTGGGATCGCTGTTTGGGGCGAAGCTCACGCCGCACGCCGACGTGACTCTCGTGGGCCGCTGGCCCGATCAGTTGAAGGCCCTCGCAGCGGGGCCGCTGCATGTGGTCAACCCCGATGGCACTGAGGAGCAGGTCAAACTTCGTGCCACCGGGTATGAACTCCTCGATCCAGGCTATGACGTGGCCCTGATTCTGACCAAAGGTTCGGGCACGAAATCCGCCGCCGAATGCGCTGCCAGCGTGCTTGCGCCAGACGGCATCGCCCTGACACTGCAAAACGGTGTCGGCAATCTGGAAGTCATCGCCCAGCATGTCGGCGCGGATCGTGCCGCGCTGGGAACCACCACTCAGGGCGGCGCGATGGCTGGCCCCGGCGTGCTGCATATTGGCGGCACGGGCGTGACCATCCTGGCGACGCGCCCCTCCATCGAGAAGCCAATCCACGCACTGGCGGACTGTCTCAACACCGCTGGGCTGGTCACTGAGGTTGTGGACGACATCTCCGCGCTGGTGTGGGGCAAGCTGGCGATCAACGCGGCGATCAACCCGCTCACCGCGTTGCTGCGCATCCCCAATGGCGCGCTGCTCGACTCGGAGCAAACGCGCTCCCTGATGGCGGACGCTGCGAAGGAAGTCGCCGCCGTCGCCGCCGCGCAGGGGATCACCCTGCCCTTCGATGCCGCCGCCCGTGCCGAAGAAGTCGCCCGGCTGACGGCCCCCAACCGTTCGTCGATGCTGCAAGATGCGCTGCGCGGAGCCAGAACCGAGATCGAGACCATCTCTGGCGAGGTCATGAGGCAGGGCCAGCGGCTCGATGTACCCACTCCGGCCAACGCCATGCTCTACCACCTGATCCGCGCGATGGAAGACCTCCGTCAGGATTCAGACTAGACGTTCGACACCTCCTGTTGCGGTTTGTCCATAGGATCGAGGAGCTACGGGTTCCGGACATCCTCAGGAATGACCGTCTCTATCCAATTTGGATCATACGCACTATGGTCAACGTAAAATAACGCATCTGGCACGGCAACATTGAGATCAAGCTGCGTCATTGTATCCGTATAAGCAACGAGCCCTTCCGCTGTCAGTCGTTCTGATTTCAGAATGATGCCAGTAGCCGCATCCACCCAGACGTTTCTACCCCCAGCAGGAAGCACCACGCTCATCTTGAGCGTATTCCTGCCCAGCAGTTTCTCTTCACCGAGGACAGTAACCACCGCTTCCTCATTTTTCATGTCGATGTTTACAAATTCTTTCGGGGCCAGTAGCAAACCAATGCGGGGTAGTTCTCCGTCAATCCAGGTTGAATACGCGAAACCTGGCTGTCTCTCACTTTCTGTAGGCTGTGGATAATCCCTTACTCGGTGAGCCGGAATTACCAGATAGCCATTGATCTCCCCGTGATAGATAGTCCTAAACTCCCCATCGCTGACGGAGATCAATTGTCTTGGGCCTTCCTGACCTTCCGGCGAGGTTAGAACATCACGGAAACGCCCCTGTGACTGTGACAGCCATACTTCCTCAACCCCACTGTTGCTGCCATCATCTAGCGCAACAACAACATGAAGTGTGTCATACCGCAGGTGAGCGGCTTCCATTGCGTCCATGATCTCACTGAGAGACGAAGCGGCACTCAATTGCACAGGCGGGAGCAGAGATGGCAATGCTTGCTGATTGGCAACCTGCTCTACCTCTTCAGCCACTTTATCACGCAATGGGTCGGATGATGGTTCAGATTGTTCTCCGACAGAGGCAGCCTGACCTTCATAGACAAAGAGCATGGCAATAGAAATCAGAGTTGATGGAATCAAAACGAAGGCAATTTGCTTGACGATTCTCATTTCCACCCTCTATTCACAAAGAAATGGACTTTGTTATAGTATATCTGAGTGGGTCGGCGCGGCGCATGGCTTGTTCCTCATCCACCTGGTTCGTGATCCTGTGTAGCCATTTGCCAGCGTTTGAACTCACCTGTATCCTTACGCGGAGACCTCTCCCGGAGACTCCCCTACATGACGCAGGTGTTCATCAGCCATTCCAGCGAAGACGCCGAGTTTGCCCAACTCGTCGCGAATGGCTTTCGCGGTGTCGGTCTCGACGTGTGGATCGCCCCCGACAGCATCCACCCCGGCGAGGAATTCGTCGATGCCATTCAACGTGGGCTGGCGGAGACGACTCACTTTGTGATCATCATGAGTCCCGATGCCTTCCAATCCTCGTGGGTCAAGCTGGAAATGAATACCGCCATTCGATTGGAGCGCGAGGGCAAACTCCTGATCTCGCCCGTGCACTACCGTCCCAGCCAGCCGCCGCTGCTCCTCGGCAACTATCAGTGGTTGATTGGCGATCCTAACGCCATCATCAGCCAGCTTCTCACATGGGTAGGCGCGACGGGCGGCCAACCCGATCACTGGTCGAAGCCGCGTACACTGAGCGGTGACGAACTGGCACACATCAAAGCCGGGCTGGAAGAGATTGAGGCGCAGGTCGCGGCATGCACCCTGTGCCCGCTTCAGCACGAACGCACCATTGCCGTTCCCGGAGTCGGCCCCGCCGGGGCGGTAGCGATGTTCATTGGCGAGGCCCCCGGCCCCGAAGACGATCAGACGGGCGTCCCGTTCGTCTCGGCGGCGGGCCAGTTCCTCGACGAGCTTCTCGGACTGATCAACATAGATCGAGATGACGTGTTCCTCACTAACGTGGTCAAGTGCCGCCCCAATCAGAACCGCGACCCGGAGACTGTTGAAGTCCGCGCCTGTGCCGATTACCTCGACCGCCAGATCGCCCTGATCGATCCGCCACTGATCGTCACGCTGGGGTCGCATGCCCTGAAGCGCATCCTGCCCGGTGCGAAGCTCTCCGCTGTGCATGGCATGCCCAAAGAAACCCCGGATGGTCGCCGCCTGTTCGCCATGTATCACCCGGCGGCT
>JAHEME010000795.1 GCA_024643825.1 Chloroflexota bacterium
GTCAATGATCACCGGGCTGGAATCGACCAGTCGATCCAAACTCTCCCAGAAGTGCGTCACGTGCGATACTCTCTCTCAGAATCAACCACCTCTGATTGTAACACCAGACAATCTATTTCTTAATCGAAGATGTCACGGGGAGCATGGTACAATTCATCTTCGTCAAGTTTTGTTTTCCTCAACAGGGTAGATCGTATGACAACTGCGGTAGGTATATTCCTTCGGGTGATCGTTGGCATGCTGGGGTTGGCCCTCGTACTACGAACGCTCAGTTCGGTGATTCGGACGTTCGTGCTCCCTCGCAGCGTAAACGAGCGCATCACCGGGTTTGTGTTCCTGAACCTGCGGCGGCTGTTTCAGCTTCGCATGAAATTCGCTACCACCTATGAAGAACGTGATAAGGTGATGGCACTGTATGCCCCGATTGGTCTGCTGCTGCTTGTACCCACATGGTTGGCCCTCGTGACCATCGGCTATGCCGGGATGTACTGGGCCATCGGTGTACAGCCTGCTTCTCATGCGTTTCTCCTCAGCGGATCATCGCTGCTCACCCTCGGATTCGCTCCGGTCGATGGGCTGGCGCAGATGGCGCTGGCCTTCTCCGAAGCCGCGCTTGGGCTGATTCTCGTGGCCCTGCTGATCGCTTACATGCCGACCATGTACAGCGCGTTCTCCCAGCGAGAGGCGGCAGTCAGCATGCTGGAAGTGCGCGCCGGCGCGCCGCCTTCCGCCATCACCATGATCACACGCCTGCACCGCATCGGGCGATTTGAGCATCTCAACGAATTGTGGGAACAATGGGAAGTGTGGTTCGTGTATGTCGAAGAGACGCATACCTCCCTCGCAGCGCTGCCCTTCTTCCGATCCCCGGAACCGAATCGCTCGTGGATCACGGCTGCCGGAGCCGTGCTGGATGCCGCCTCGCTGATCAATTCAACCGTCGATGTTCCACACGACGCCCGCGCCGACCTGTGCATCCGTGCCGGGTATCTGGCGTTGCGCTCCGTGGGCGACTTCTTCCGGCTGAATCTCCCCCCGATCCCGCAGCCGGATGATCCTGAAAGCCAGCGGCAGATCAGCATCACGCGCCAGGAGTTCGACGAGGCTTGCGCGGAATTGGAAGCAGGCGGTGTTCCGCTGAAGCCGGATCGCGACAAGGCGTGGCGGGACTTCGCCGGATGGCGCATCACCTATGACTCCCCCCTGCTCGCTCTGGCGGCGGTGACGATGGCCCCCTATGCGCCCTGGTCATCGGATCGATCCCTGCCGAGCCGCCGCGACCGCAGACGATCCCGTAAATTGATTCCTACGTCTCGCCGCGTCAACACGGCACAACCGGACTAAGAAGAGAACCCGCCATGCAAACGCTATCATCCCATCTCAATGCAAATAGCGAAGAATTCAAGGCAAACGAGGCTCACAACCGCGCGCTTGCCGAAGAACTCCGCGCCCATTTGGAAACAGCGCGTCAGGGCGGTGGCGAGAAGTATCAGCAACGCCACGCCGATCAGGGCAAGCTGTTCGTCCGTGAACGCATTGATCGCCTCCTCGATCCCGGTTCGGCCTTCCTGGAGATCGCGCCCCTCGTGGCGCACCAACTCTACGAGAGTGACGCACCTGGAGCAGGGATCGTCGCAGGCATCGGGCGCGTCTCCGGGCGCGAATGCCTGATCCTCGCCAACGATGCCACCGTCAAGGGCGGCAGCTACTATCCGATGACCGTAAAGAAGCACCTGCGCGCGCAGGAAGTCGCCCTTCAGAACCACCTGCCATGCCTGTATCTGGTCGATTCAGGCGGCGCGTTCCTGCCCATGCAGGATGAGGTGTTCCCCGATAAAGACGACTTCGGGCGCATCTTCTACAACCAGGCGGTGATGAGCGCGGCAGGCATCCCGCAGATCAGCGCCGTGATGGGGAGCTGCACCGCAGGCGGCGCGTACGTCCCCGCCATGAGCGATGAGACCGTGATCGTCAAAGGGACGGGGACGATCTTCCTCGGCGGGCCGCCGCTGGTCAAGGCGGCGACGGGCGAGGAGGTCAGCGCCGAAGACCTCGGAGGGGCCTATGTG
>JAHEME010000796.1 GCA_024643825.1 Chloroflexota bacterium
CTCGGCGCGAAGCTGGGCGTTCTGCTGTTCGAGCCGCTGTCGGTTAGATTCAAGCTCCTGCAAGCGGCGGCCTGCGGCAGCGGTGCGGCTGGCCTGCGCCAGATACAGTGCGCCGATCACCGCCACCAGCACGACGACCGCCAGCAGCAGCGACGACCCCTGGGCCTGGGTGCGCCAGGGAGCCTGCCGCAGCCGCGACTCAATCCAGCCATTGGGGTCAGGGTTCGGGTTGTTGAGCATCAGAGTTTGCCCATTCCTACGGATTCAACGCATTCTGCGCCATGAACGTTTCAACCTCAGATCGTGTGTATACGTGATTTACCTCCACCGAATCGCTCCGGCTGGCTCCGAGGGTGTCGATGTTCTCCCCGTTGACGAGGATTACGGCAGTCTCTACCGATGACTCGGTGAAGATTGTCATGAGAAACTGGTAGCGTGCCGCGATCAGCACGACATCCCCCGCTGCGTGGATTTCGCCGCTTAGTTCGACGGTAACCTGTTGGCCCTCGTAGGTCACGTTGGTGATGGTCAGGTTCACGCCCGTCCACGGGTTGCGCGGATCGTCAATCATCGCTTGCAGCAGCACCTCTACGTTGGTAGCGACGTCACTCGTGCGCGTAACCTGGATCAGGTTCGGCGAGAGGATCAACTGATCGGGCAGGATCTCTACGCTGCCCGCCGGGAAGGTGTTGCCGGGGATCGAGGCGAAGTAGTAGTACACCATCGGCAGCGAGGGCAGCGACGTAGCATCCGGCAGGGCGATCTCTACCGTCGGGAGTTCTGGTGCATTGGGAACGCCCGTTGGCGTGTTGCAGGCGGCAGGCACGATTAGCACCGCCAGCAGGAACGCAAGACGGATGGTCAGCGGGATGGATCTCCGAAACAGGTTCACAGGGTTATCACACCAATCGCTCAGAACGATGCACGGTATGATAACCCGTTTTCGAGTCTCGGACTAGCGGGGGATGGAGATCATGTATGGGGGAAAACCACAAGGGCGATCTTTCTTAGATCGCCCTGCTGTTGATTTACTTCGTGTTGAGCAGGAGGCCCCATACCTCGCTGCCTTCATCGTTCCCTATCGGGAAAGCCAGCTCTAGCCGCCGCAGAGGGCATCCATCTTCGCGGCCCGGTTTCTGATCGTATCCCCTACATTCACCGGATAGCCTCTCTCATTGGCTTTGAACCACAGGTCGTCGTAGCTGGCTGCGCCAGCGTTCGCTGCCATCGCGTTCAGGCTGGTCTCGTCGAGCACCCACTGAGGGCCGTTGATCGCAAGTCCAAGCCACGGGCCTTCGGCGCTTGCGCCGTAGTACAGGGAGGTACCAACGGCATCGCTATCCCATGTCTGCCAGCCGTCGCCACTGAAGCCGTTGTTTGGCTCGCACACGTCTGCCAGGAAGACCGCCGGGGCAGGGCCACCGCAGTCCAGAGACTCAGATAGCACTTTCCAGCCGTTCCCGTCTCCATTTCCGCATTCAGGTCCCCCATGTGTTTCCTGAAACACCCGCGTACAGCCATTTCCGAAATCGCAGGCAAAGACATCATTGGAGCAGAGCGAATTATCAGTAGCAGTATGCACGCACGAGATTGCGCCAACTTGCGACGGATCGATACTTAGAAAGGTATGAGCCAGCGCTGCTGATACAGCCAGGATCAGGGCCAGCACGACCAGACTGCCAACGACAATTGCGCGAACAAACGTCCGCTTTCGAATCGCCATCGATGTTTGCTCCCTTGGTATGACATAAATTCTGTTGCCATCCTATGATATAAGATAAATAAGATAAACGCAATCAGGAATTTGAGGGCGGTATTCCTTCTTCATTATTACGAAAATCTTACACCCTCTCCGCTACTCTTAACTTCGCGCTCCGCGCGCGCGGGTTGGCGGTGATCTCCGCGTCGCTGGCAATGATCGGCTTGCGGGTGATGAGCTTCAGCGCGGCGTGATGATCGCAGGTGCAGATCGGCTGCTCCGGCGGGCAGATGCAGTCCAGCGATTCGCGCTTCATGAACTGCTTGACGATGCGATCTTCCAGCGAGTGGAAGCTGATC
>JAHEME010000797.1 GCA_024643825.1 Chloroflexota bacterium
CATCGGCTTCTGCGCGCACTTGCAGGGCGAGGTCGTGAGGGGAGTTCTTCACCGGAACAAAGTTGATCTGGATGTCGGTGAGACCTTCAAACTGATCGCGGAGGCGGTGGCGCACTTCTCTGGCAATCGCATCGCTGTGCTGGGCGGTGGTCGGCCCGGCGATACGTACGTCAAGGTCTACCTGCACATCGTCGTCTGGCCCCCGGCTGCGGACGCGCGCTACCTGTTCGATGCCTGCAACTGACTGTACCACTCCAGCGACATCGGCGGGATTCAGAGCGGCGCGATCTACCAGAATATCGGCGGCACGGCGCATGATGCGCCACGCGACTATGGCAATCAGGCCGACGACGACAATGGCGGCGGCGGCATCCATCCAGCGCCAGCCGAGGGCGACCGCTACCAAACTGGCTAACACGGTGAGTGAGACGAGAATATCGCTGCGGGTGTGCTCGGCATCGGCGAGGAGAAGTTCGGATTTCAGGCGTTTGCCAGCAGCTCGTTCGTAGACGGTGACGGCCAGATTGATGCCAATCGTGGCGATCATCACCACGAAATTCATCGGGCCGATTTCTGGCACGCCCTCCCCGGAGAGTCGGCCAATGCTCCCTTGAATGATCTCCCAGCCTGTGACCAGCAAAGCGCCGCCAATGATCAGACTGGCGAGGGTTTCAAAGCGACGATGCCCGTAGGGATGGTCTTCATCGGCGGGGCGGGCCGCCAGCGCATTGCTGACCAGACCGATGATATTGGAGGTCGCATCCAGTGAGGAATGGACTCCGTCGGCGACCATCGCCAGGGAGTGGGTGAGCAGCCCGATCACCAGCTTGGCGGCTGCTACCGCTATATTGGCGATCAGCGTGAGGATGAGAACGCGTTGAATACCGCTGTGACGTGTCTGGATTTGCATGAATGATCTCAAATCGGAACTCTCGGAGAATCTTAGCGTTTTTACTGGCCGGTTACGAGCCTGTGGTTCTTTGGCGCGACGGCGTCTCAGCGATACAATCCGCGCTTTCCTCCTCATCACAGAGCGCGATCTTGGCTTCTTCTCCTAACCCGCCCGACCCCCCCGTGAAGCGCAGGCTACTATCCTACGTATCCCGATCTCAGACGGCGATGGCCCCACCTGATCTGGCGCTGCGCGGGCAGATTGCGCCGCGAGGGGCGAGCACCTTCCGCGCGTTCCAGCATCGAAACTTTCGGCTGTATTTCTTTGGGCTGCTGATCTCGGTGACGGGCTTGTGGGCGCAGACGGTGGCGCAGGAATGGCTGGTCTACAGCCTGACCGATTCGCCGCTGGTGCTGGGTCAGGTCACGTTTGTGATGGCGATCCCGGTGTGGATCTTTGGCCCGTGGGCGGGAGTGCTGATCGACCGGATGTCGCGGCGGAAAATCCTGGCGATCACACAGTCGATCCAGATGGTGCAGGCGTTCGCGCTGGCTGCTCTGACGTTCTCCGGGCACATTCAGGTATGGCATGTGATGGTGCTTTCGGCGGTGCGCGGGTTTGCCAATGCCTTTGACGCACCGGCCCGGCAGACGTTTGTGGTGGAGATGGTCGGCAAGGAAGACCTCTCGAATGCGATTGCGCTGAACTCCACGATGTTCAGCCTGGCACGGTTCGCCGGGCCAGCGGCGGGGGCGTTGATCCTGGCGACGCTGGGAACTGCGTGGGCGTTCACGATCAACGGGATCACGTTTGTGGCGTTCCTGCTGGCGCTGGCGCTGTTGAAGCTGAACCCGATCACACGTCCACCAACCACCCAATCGCCCTTTGCTGATCTAAAGGAAGGGCTGCGCTTCATCTGGCATTCGAAGACGGTGACTGGTCTGATGGTGGTGGCCCTGACCATCGCCCTGTTTGGCTCGAACTTCTCGACGCTGATGCCGGTGGTAGCACGGGATGTGCTGGGTAAAGGCGAGGTCGAGTTTGGCATGCTGAAGACGGCTAACGGCCTGGGGTCTGTGCTGGGGACCTTGTTAGTCACGGTGATCAGTGGGCGATCCGGGCGTGGAAAGTGGCTGAATTGGCTGAACATCCTCTTCCCTCTC
>JAHEME010000798.1 GCA_024643825.1 Chloroflexota bacterium
GCCCGCGCTTCGCAGGAAATTGGAGTGGTTTCTTTACCTCGCCAGCGAGACTGTTCATGACTCTCAGGTAAGTCTATAAACCTGGCCCGATGAACCTTATGCCAGGAGGGGGAAGAAAATGAGACTGCGATTGATCCTAGATACCCCCATTATACGGGCTTCTTTCGAAGAATAAAGGGTGGGGCCGCAATTGTTTACCGATTGTTATGCAGCCTGCCATCGGTGGTGGAGGGAAGGATCACGCGGAACGTGCTGCCCTCCCCCGGCTGAGATTCAACCTCAACATGGCCCCGGTGATTCTCGACGATCTGGCGGATGAGGGTCAGGCCAAGCCCGGCCCCCGGCAAGTTGATCTGAGAATGTGCATGGCCTCGATAAAAGCGATCAAAGATGTGAGGGAGATCGGTTGCGTCGATCCCTCTCCCGGTATCCGTAACCTCGACGATACTTTCCCTGCCATCCTTGCCCGGCATCGTCCTGATATGAATGCCCCCTCGTTCGGTGAACATGATTGCATTCTTGATCAAATTGTTGATCACCAGTTCCAATTCGGAGCCATTGCCGCGCACCGGTAGCAGAGCGTCATCCGGGGCGAAGTCAAGCGTCAGCCCCCCGGCCTGCGCCACCGGTCGATAGAGGCCAACTGCCGATTCGACCACCGCGTTCAAGCTCACGGGTACAGCCCCGACCGGGAGCGCCTCAGCATCGAGGATGGAGATCGAGAGAACATCGCTGCTTAACTGGGCCAGGCGTTCCACCTGACCACGCACTACCTTCAGATACTCGCCCTGCTTCTCGGCAGGTGCAGTCTCCAGCAGCTTCATGTACAAACCCAGAGTGGTGACGGGAGTGCGCAGTTCGTGCGTCACATCCGCCACAAACTTCGTTTTTAGCTGATCAAGCATCTTCCGGTCGGTGAGATCGTGCAGTGCGACCACCTGCACTGGCTGATCTTCAAAAACGTGATCGATGTGGGTCACTTCTACCGATAACGCAGACCCATCCGCCCGACGTACGATCATCTCGTACGACTCTCCGGGGATGAAATTCTTCAGTTTCCTGCGGGCCTCTGAATCGAGGAACAGATCGGCCTCCGGCATCCCGATCAGCGCATCCGGTTCGTAACCCAGCAGAATCGTCAGCCCCGCGCTGACGCTCAGTATCCTGCCATCTACATGCACGTAATACCCCTCATAGGCGGTTTCCAATAGCAGGCGATGGCGTTCTTCGCTTTCCATCAGAGAAGCATGCTGGTCGCGTTCGTCCAGCATGCGCACTGTTCCATGGACAACCGCCAGCGCCATCACCATACAGATGAGCATCAGCATGATGGTGAACAGCGTACGAGTCAGGGGGTCCTGCGTCAGCAAAATGATCGCGATCAGAGCGGAGATATCAACGACGGCCACAATCGCGGTTGTCAGGCGGGAAAAGAACACATCAGCAGCCAGGATGCCGAGGATCGCAAACCCAACTGCGACCAGATTATTCTGGGGATCAATGCTGGCCCCTCCCAGGCTCCCAATGGAAAGCGTGCCTACCATCAGCAGCGCCCCCCACTTGTAGTAACAGGTGCGGCTTAGGACGTAGGCGACGATCAGCAGCAGGATGCCTGTGGGTGCGACAACCATCGCCGTAATGCTGCCACTTCCCATCAGAAAGGGAATGGTTGAGGTCAGCATAGCGAGGGGAATCAGCGCCAGCAGGATGCTCGCCAGCAGCCGGGCGCGGCGGCGCTTGCGCGGATCGTCAAGATGCGGGGAAGGCCGGGTTAGCCAGGTGACCAGAGAAAGGCCTACGCGCGGTTTCATAGCAGGTTCGGTTGGCATTGAATTCATGCCCGGATGATTCCCTCAACGTTGGTGACTTTCACGATTCACCCGGCCCATTTCCATTGAAACGAACCCAAGCCGAGGAAACGAGATACTCACTTGCTCCCAATTTCCTATTATACTGGCTTTTCCTACCCGCCGCGACGAGGCTGGGGGGTGTTTTGGCATTGCTATGCGGTGGGGCGAGATGTCGGAAGTTTCCCCCGACGCTTTGCGCTCCTC
>JAHEME010000799.1 GCA_024643825.1 Chloroflexota bacterium
CGCCGCCTCCCGGCTGTGACCCAGATGTACAGGACTGCGGCCCAGTTGTGAGAGTCTGCGACCCAACGAAAGAAGAATGCACCGAACCGCTGCCTGCACTGCCAGAGATCACGGTTGCGGCAGTTACGCCTCCTGATCCGGCAACGTGCCCGAACTGGATTGCATTCCACACGTTCCGCGATAACAACCTGGAAATCTATCGTCTGGATGGGGTAGAAGGTACTGGTACGCTGTACAACCTGTCGAACAGCAGTGCGTCAGACTCGCGTCCGAGCCGTTCTTCCGATGACCAGTGGGTTGTGTTTCAGAGTGAGCGCAATGGAAACGTTGAACTCTATCTGACCGACTCCGAAGGCAAGTCGCAGAAGCGGCTGACCAACACGAGCGCCAACAACATCAACCCGATGTTTGGGCCAGATGATAACCTGGTAGTCTATCAGAGCGACCGTAATGGTAGCTGGGATATCTTCCTCTACAACGTAGCAACCGGTGAGGAAACTCAGATCACGGATGAGCGTTTCAATGAGATCAATCCGTTCTGGTCACCGGATGGCAAGTGGATTGCCTATCAGACCGACCGATATGGTAATCAGGACATCATCGTCCAGAACATTGAGACGGCGGAGCGGTATCAGGTCACGGTGGGACTTTCCACTGACGCCTTCCCGCTGTGGTCGCCGAATGGCAAGAACCTGGCGTTCCTGTCTGATGCAAGTGGTGTGATGAACCTGTACGTCTATGATCTAAGCACGCGTAACGCCAAGCAGATCACAACAGGAACAAATGTAACAGGCAACCCGTCATGGTCACCCGATGGCAGCCGCCTGGCTTACCAGGATGAGCGCGAGGGCAACCTTGATGTATATACCTACGATTTGGCGGGCAGCAAGGAATATCGTCTGACCGAGTACGAGGGACCGGACAGTGCTCCGACCTGGGATTGCGGTGGTGCGAACGTCTCCTTCACCTCGACGCGAGATGGCAACCCCAACCTGTTCCAGGTTCCGTGGACGGGGGGTGATCAGAGCAATCTGACCACGAACCCCAGCACGGACAAGTGGTCAGAGTGGTCGCCTTCCAAGGAAGCTGCCAGTCGCGGTCACTAGGCTATAAGTTAGGTATAAGCTGATCAAAGCGGGGATGGCAGGTAAGTAGCTGCCATCCCCGTCTGTGTAGGAGCATGAGAGGAAATCGCAGATTTACCGAGTAAGTATCCTGGTAATCTGTAATGATGTACAATACAAAATAGAATTGTATTCCGATCAGCAACAAGAGAAGTGCAGCTTGAGCACTGATCCGTTTTCTGCATCACAATCCCTTGAATCTATAGGGCATTCAATGGTTGCGCCGTTTATATGGCGCATTCGTTTGGAGATGGCTGCCGATACACGCATTCAGGTAGAGATCGATCTTGGTTCCTCTATCATCCTCGGTATTGGTCCTGATTCTGCGGATACCTTCGATCTCAGTATGTACGGCGCGGCATCGCTGGGAGTTTCCCGCATGCACGCCCGGCTGGAGCCTACCCCCAGTGCGATCCATGTCACTGATCTGGGAAGCACCAATGGGACAACGATCAATGGGGAGAGGCTGAGGCAAGATGTTCCAATGGTCGTTCGTCACGGGGATCATGTGATGCTCGGTGACCTGGCGTTTATTATTCAGGTGATCGATACCCCCGGCGCAGTGCTGGACAATCTGCGCCAGATGGCGGAATTGAGCGAAATCCTGATCCAGATGGCAAAGACGATCCCGGCCCAGCCAGGGATCGAGGAGATTCTTGATGAGGCACTTCAGTTCGCAATGGGGGTTACTCCTACCGGGACGATCTCGGTGTGGCTTGTAGAAGAGGATTCGGACAAACTGATCCTGGCCGCCCGACGCAGCCTGCATGCTGAGGATGTCCCTCCGCTCGATTTCGTGCAAGACCCCGATCTGCTGCGCGCCCTTACCGCCCGTGAGCCGTTTTCTGATTGGCACGATCCTGATGCGAACGGCAGGCAGGGGGGATCTGACTCCGACCACGTACTGTATGTGCCGATGATGCACGGAAA
>JAHEME010000800.1:0-750 GCA_024643825.1 Chloroflexota bacterium
GCAATGGTTGGTCTTCTTGAAGCTCTCGATCACCGGGTCGATATCCAGTGGGCGCAGACAACGTAGATCGACCACTTCGGCGCTAATGCCTTCCTTCTCCAACTCGGCGGCAGCCTGCATCGAAATCTGCACCATCTTGCTGTAGCTGACGAGCGTCACATCCGTCCCGGTGCGTTTCACATCCGACTTGCCTAGCGGCACGGTGTAATCCGCCACAGGGACTTCGCCACGAGTCTGGTAGAGCGTCGAGTGCTCGACGAACATCACCGGGTTGTCGTCACGGATGGCGGCCTTGAGCATTCCCTTGGCATCGTAGGGCGTGCTGGGGCAGGCGACGTACAATCCGGGGAAGTGCGCGAAGATCGATTCCGGGCTATGCGAGTGGGTGGCACCCAACTGGCGACCGCCGCCTGTCGTGGTGCGGATCACCATCGGCACACGGAACTGCCCTCCGAACATGTAATGAACTTTGGCGGCATGATTGACGATGGCGTCGAAAGCGACGAAGGCGAAATTGATCGTCATCAGTTCGGCGATAGGGCGCGTGCCGTTCATGGCAGCACCAACCGCCGCGCCGACAATCGCCATCTCAGAGATCGGGGTATCGCGCACGCGTTTTGGCCCGAACTTATCATAGAAGCCGCGCGTGACGGCATACGTGCCGCCCCACACGCCGACTTCCTCACCCATAATGAAGATCGATTCGTCGCGTTCCATCTCCTCCATCAGCGCATCGGAAATAGCCTCGCG
>JAHEME010000800.1:760-2052 GCA_024643825.1 Chloroflexota bacterium
CGATAAGTTTTGATCTGGGTTTCCCCGGTCATTTGCTGATCCTGTGTGGCGGCGCTAGACATAGACATCGGTGTACAGATCCTCCTGAGCCGGGAGCGGGCTTTCGTGTCCGAAGACGACGGCCAGTTCTACCTCTTCGCGCGCGGATTCCGCCAATTGGTCGAGGGCTTCCTGATCCGCCAGTTCGTCGCGCAGAATCGCGCTGCCGAGACGTTCAATTGGGTCTTGCGCCTTGCGCTCTTCGATCTCATCGGTGCTGCGGTAGCGTTCGGGGTCGCCCATCGAGTGCCCGCGAAAACGGTAGGTGTGGGCTTCAATGAAGGCCGGGCCTTTCCCGCTGCGGCAGTATTCGGCAGCTTCTTGAATTGCCTCGTAGGTGGCGAATAGATCATTGCCATCCACACGCGTGGCGGGCATATCATACGGCGCAGCCTTCTTTAGAAGGTCGGACGAAGCCGACGCCCGATCCACGGCGGTGCCCATGCCGTATTCGTTGTTCTCGATCATCCAGATCACGGGGAGGTCCCACACGCCGGAGAGGTTGAGCGATTCGTGGAAGTAGCCAATATTGCTAGCTCCATCACCGAGCATACAGAGGGTCACGCGATCATCTCCGTTGTATTGATCGGCGAGGGCGAAGCCTGCCGCCAGCGGCAGGTGACCGCCGACGACTGCATAGCCGCCCCAGAAGCGTTTGTTGACATCGGCAAGGTGCATCGATCCGCCCTTGCCTTTGCTCACCCCGGTGGTTTTGCCCATCATCTCCGCCATGATCCGGTTCGGATCAAGGCCACGGGCAAGCGCGACACCGTGATCGCGGTAGGCAGTGATCAGGTTATCGTCTTCGCGCAGGGCGAACTGGGCGGCGGCGGCGATAGCCTCCTGCCCGATGTAGAGATGCAGAAAGCCGCCAATATCCCCGGCAGCATAGAGTTCGGCGCATTTTTCCTCGAAGCGGCGGATGAGCCACATAAGGCGGTATGAGCCTAGCTGCTGCTCCTTCGTCAGTGTCATACGATTTGTCTCCGGTTGTAGAATGCGTTGTGCACTACCACTATCCCCACCTGCGGCGGCACACCACGAAGCAAGGATCGTGTGACCCCTGCGAGTTTCGCTGATATGAATTGGGCTTATTGTAACGAATTCTGCCCAAATCGACACATGCGGTTTGGAAATATGCGGATCGTCAGGCATCATGTCTTCGACATTATCTCCTGATCGCTGTACTATTCGCATAGTAATCTCCTGAGGACTCTTCCCATGACCACATCAACGCCCACCGACGACCAACC
>JAHEME010000129.1:0-990 GCA_024643825.1 Chloroflexota bacterium
CGCTCTTCTGGCTGCCGGGCCTGCCAGTAGAGCGTCAACCAGGTCTCACCGCCCTGCTGCGGGAACGCGTTATCGGCCTGGGCGTTGAGCAGAGTCAGCCCACCGGGCCACTCCGCCAGCATCGAAGAATCAGCGGCGGTGTTCGTTAGCGGCGATGTGCCCACCTCGATCAATGGGCCAAGTGAGCGCAGCGAATATGCCCCTTCCAGCCCCGGCAGGAAGCGCGCAAGGTAGACGGTTTCCCCTCGTGCTAATCGGGTTTGAAGATCGGCGAGATACTCGGCTTCGGTGCCCAGCACGACCATATCGACATCCGGGCGCACGTGCTCGATGCGATGGAGGTATTCGAGGGGGGCGATCTTCTCGCTATCCGCGAGGATCGAGGAACCGCCCGCCAGCGGCAGAGTCAACACCCGGCGGCCCCACGTTTCGAGGGCACGCTCGGAAGACCAGTCGAAGGTGGGGCCGACCGTCCAGGCGGCGCGCAGCGGCATCAGAGCAAGGAGCGTCACGGCGACGGCAAGAAGCAATGGGTCAAATGAGTCAGGAAATCGCTGCGAGAGAAGTTCGATGAGACTGCCCGCCGCGCAGCCGATCCACAACGCCTGTATGAGAAACATCGGGATGAGGAACACGCCAATATCCGGGACAAGGTAGTTCAACCCGTAGAAGGCGACGGCTCCGAAGATCAGCACGGTAATCAGCGCAGCGCGCCAGCGCTTCCATGCCAGCCATGTAAGCCCAAGGATCGATAGGAGTATGCCCGACCAGCCAAACTGATCGAGCAGCAGCCGCGCCAGGATGCGCCAACGTTCGGGGTCGGTGAACCAGGCTCGAAGCTGCAAGGCTCCCCGGAAGCGGCTCCCGGTGATCCAGCCGGTGAAATCGGCGAAGGGCATCAGGCGGCCCTCGTTGAGTGCAGGCCAGCGCAGTGGAATGAACAGGTAGATCAGCAGGGCGGCAGCAAACGCGGCGGCAGCCAGCATCCAC
>JAHEME010000129.1:1049-7390 GCA_024643825.1 Chloroflexota bacterium
GCCAACCGCTGGCGTGAGCAGCACCGTCGTGAGATGGTTGGTCAGGCTGAGGCCGAGCAATCCAAACAGCGCGATCACGGTGCGAGGGGCGATCTCCGCTTTGGGGGTAGTGACCAGTCGCAGAGTCAGGGCAAGGATGGCGGCGGTGAAGGCGTTGTGCAGCGTGTAGACTTCGGCAACGACCGCCTGCGACCAGAAGATCGGGGAGAGGCCGAACAGCAGGGCTGATAGCCCGGCGATGCGCGCATCGATGCTTAGAACACGGCTGAGGCAGATATACAGCAGCATCACGGCAACTGCCGCCGACACCGCTGAAATCAGGTTGACGCGGGTGGCGATGCTGCCAAAGGGCATCAGCGTAAACAACTTGCCGAGCAGAATGTACAGTGGGTAGCCCGTCGGATGGGCGACGCCCAGCACAGGGGCCGTCACCTGAAACTCGAAGGTGTCGGCGCGTCCGATGGTTGTTTGCAACGTGAGGAGATAGGCGCTCAGAGACAGACTGCCTACGAGAGCGACATCCAGCCAGCGACGAAAGGCTACCCTTTTCCCAGAGAGGAGGAGAAGGACTGCTAATCCAACAGCGGCTCCAAGCAGAAGCATGCTTCGCAGAGGGTTAGCATCCGCCGGGTTGGGCAGAATGACTCCCCAGGCGAGCAGCGTTGGGATACACGAAGCCATGAGGACAGCTGCTGTGCTACGACTTCGGTTCAGCCGCCAAAAGAGCACCCCGCCGATCAGGGCGGTGGCCAGGGCAGTGAGCAGGGAGGCGAGTGCTCCTCCCCACAGGAATCCTTGCACCGGATCGATCTCATAGAGGAGCCGAACGCCCGCCAACCCCAGCGAAAAGCCCGCTAATAGCCCAGCCATCACAGGGACAAGGCGGAAGCGGGACGTGGTCGTATTTACGGGCAGGGAGGAACTCACGGGATGGTGGGTGTTGGCGCTGGAACCGATGGCTGCGGGGTTTGAAGCTGCTCCTGCAAGGCACGCTCCGTCTTGAGGCGGAAGTAATCGTCCATGAGCTGCGTGACGATAGGCAACGCGACGGTTGCGCCTTCCTGCCCGTTATACACAAAGGCAACGATGGCGATCTCCGGGTTGCCATACGGCGCGTAGCTGATGAACCAGGCGTGGGCAGGCCATGCACCCGGAATACAGCGATCCAGGGCGGCAGCGATGTTATCACAGTATTCGGCTGTGCCCGTCTTGCCAGCGACCGGAACGTAGGGTAAGGCTTCTTGCTCGGTGATGGCTGTTCCCTGATGGATCAGCGATTCGTTCATGGTGGTAGCGAGGCGCATGCCTTCCTGCACATAGGCAAGATTCGTATCGAAGGTTTCCGGGTAGGGCTGCCCATCATGATATTCCGGCCACTTCTCGCGCAGAATATCGCGAATGTCGGTGGTATCTGGCTCAAAGCCACGCACAACACGCCCATCCGCATCGGTGATCTCGTGAACAAGCGTCGGGCGGGCAAAAATCCCATTGTTGGCGATTAGATTGACCATCTGCAACATCTGAATGGGCGTCACCAGAACGTATCCCTGCCCGAAAGCCGAGTTATAGGTATCGCCTGTAGACCAGTTTTCACCCCAGGTGCGGCGCTTCCAGGCGGGATCAGGGATTGTGCCAGCAATCTCGCCCGCCAATTCTACGTCCGTAAAGGACCCAAGCCCGAAGATGTCCATCCACTGCGCTAGCCGCTCAATCCCCAGACCAATCCCCGGAACTTCTTCAAAGTCATTGTCAGGATTGGTGTAGCCACCCCCGACCTTGTAAAAGTACACGTCGCAGGACCACGCCAGCGCATGGACGAGGTTAACTTCCCCATGCCCGATTCCTCGACCTTTGTCGATCCAGCAGACAAATTGCTGCGATTGGGCAGGTTCATTTGGATAGTAGCGGTTTACCAACTCGATGCTGCCGGGGTCCTGGATCGTATACTCCGGCGTGACAACCCCCTCTTCCAGGACTGCGGTTGCCGTCAATACTTTGAAGATCGAACCGGGCGGATACAGCGAACTCACGGCCTGATTGAACAGTGGGTGTTTCGGGTCCTGTGAGACCTGGAGATAGTACGGGTAATCGATCCCGCGAGCGAAGCGTTCATTGTCATAGGTGGGCCAACTGACCATTGCCAGAATCTCGCCTGTTCGCGGGTTAGCGGCCAGAACCACTCCGCGATCAAAGCCGATGGCATCGGTGGGATACAACTGGCGGAGGTTCTCCAACATGTCCGTGAGATGTTTCTGCGCCGCTGCCTGTAGTTCGGCATCGATAGTGAGTTGAACGCTGTAGCCGGGCTGAGGCGGCGTCTCTGCCAGGGTGCGAACTACCTGACCGGCTACGTCTCTCTCGACCACCTGCCGTCCAAGACGCCCTGACAGAATATCGTTGAGGGTATATTCAACTCCGTCATAGCCTATGCGGTCACGGTCTAACACGTACCCTTCTGCTTCGTAATCCTCGGAAACTGTCTCCGGGATTGGCCCCATGTACCCGATCAGCAGCGAGGTCAGCGACCCGGTAGGATAGTCTCGCGCGGATACCCAGTCGATAGTTACACCCGGCGCCTTTTTTGCGATGATGAGACGGGCGATGTCATAGCCAATATCTGTCTTGACAACCACCCCGCGAAAGGGAGCGATACCCTCCCCTTCCCTCACCATGGTCAGAAGACTGCGCTGAGGAATCCCACGTTCATCGACTGTGGTCAACTGGCCGCTGAGGGGCACGTTGATCTGCCCGGAAAGCCATTCCAGCACCGCCATTGAATCCGCATCATCGTCTGGTAAGAGCGCCGGAGTCACAACCACATTGGCGCTGGCGACGTTGACTGCCAACTGTTGCCCATTGCGGTCTGTAATAATGCCACGGGTGGCGGGAACACTGACTTCATCAAGGCGGTTATCGTCGGCTTGTACGACATACTGGTTGCGCTGAATAAACTGAATCTGGTAGATGCGCGCAGCAAGAAGCAGAAAGGATACGACGATCACGATCTGAAAGACGATCAGTCGTCCGGTATTCTGTGGCTTCTGGCGAGGAGATAAGAGAGACATACTCAGATACTACCAGATGACAGGTGAACTGCCACCGTCAGATACGGCTTTTTCGGGGATGAAGACGCGTGTACCAGCCTCCCAACATCCGCAAAAAGGGAGTGATGAGAATGGTATCCACCAGCACAGAGGGAAGAGTAACGTATACAAGAGCCTGTGCCCAGGGAACGGATTCTCCGCTGAACACCCGGATCAGAAGCAGATACAGAATGTGGTACGACAGTGCCCCTCCCAGCCCCAAGACAATGGGCAAGACGGCGTTGGTACTGTACACCTGCGCCTCAGATAAACTGACGAGGAAGGCCATTGGCATCAAGGCCAGCGACGAGACCCCCAGCGGTGTCCCAGAAAAGAGATCGAGGAGAAGACCCCCAACAAACGCCCATACGATCCCTTCGCGGTCGCGGTCAAGGATCGACCAGGCGATCACCAGAACAACCACCAGATCGGGCTGACCACCGAAGACGCGCAGGTGTGAGAATACTGCCGTCTGGAGCATGACGGCGAAGAGAAAGAGGGGGACGCCGACCTGAAGGCTCATGGTGTGCCACCGCCTTGAATCTCGTTCTGAAAGAGCGAAGGGTCTACAGGCTGGAAGGCCGTGATCACACTCACAATATCCAGATTGTCGAAATCGACTGTAGGGCGAATCTCGGCCTCCTGAAAGAGGGCGGCGGGCTGCTTACGCACGCTGGTGATCTGGCCTATTACAATGTCTCCGGGGAAGGAACCACCCAGGCCAGATGTGAGCACCAGATCGCCTACTTCCACGATGGAAACCTGCGGAATATTTTCCATGCGGAGGTCGCCCTGTAACTGACCGATCACGATTCCCTCTGCACGCGTATTCTGCGTACGGGCATTCACAAGGCTGCCTGGATCATTGGCAAGACGTATCCAAGCAGCATTGGCGGCGACATTTTCGACCAGACCTACCAGACCCAGATCGCTGATCACCGGGTCTCCCTCCTTGATGCCGTCACGAGCACCCCGGTTGATGATGATCCAGCGTAAGTAGCTGCTCGTATCCCGCGCGACGACATCTGCCGTGATCAGACTCTGATCGGGGTTCTCGGCGGAATAATTCACCAGCCCACTGAGACGCTGATAGTCGCGCTCGATTTCACGCAGACGAACAATCTCGACTTGAAGCTCTGCGACGGCACGCTCCAACTCACGGTTTTGCTCACGCAGAGCAGTAACGCTTTCCGGTGGGTTGACCACAGCGGCGGCGCTCTCCACCCCGCCGGTGATCACCCGGGCAACGGGAGCCAACGGGATCATGACAAGATTCACCAGAGGCCGAAACACCCCCGTTCTTCCACCTGCGATCAGAATCACCAGAGCCAGCAGTAGAAACAGGCCAAAGGTGAACAGCCGTCTACTTTCTCGTCGCATAGTTTCTCTACCCACTCATGCTGTGCTGCTCATCCGGCTGTAATCAGCCTGATGGAAAAATCAGAACCTTACGACTCCTATCTTAACACGGGGATGGGTTTGTGCTGTACGCCGTTTGCCCTACGGCCCATCAGCGATGAGGTCCTGATAGAGTGGTGTATGGGAGAATTGATGTTCCGTTTCTCGGAGGATAGCGCGGTCGGCCTCGTACTTGAGACGCTGCGCTGCATCATCGAGAGGGAGCCAGGCTACATCTAATCGTTCGGCGTCGCGGTCTGAAATGTCCCCATCGACAGCATGAGCCATGAAGAGACGGACTGTCTTCGGGTGTTCCTGCCCATTCACTATCACTGGATAGGCATTCTCACCCACCAGCGCCAATAGCTCGACGATCAGCCCGGTTTCTTCTCGGACTTCTCGCAGGGCGGCGGCTTCCCAGCCCTCCCCAAGCTCCAGATGTCCTTTGGGAAAGCTCCAGTGATCAGGCTCGTGCGGCGTGCCACCAACCAGCAGGACTTCCAGACCTCCGGCTGCATCAAGACGCAGCACGACCGCACCGGCTGACCGGATGTTAGTCGCGGACACAGGGTTCAATTCGGGGCAACTATGGATCGGGTGGGTGTCAGTTGTCGTATTCTTCTTCGTCTTCCCAATCGGACACGCCTTCCTCCACTGACATGTAGTCAAGCGTGAGGGGGTGCGTAGAGATTACTTCAAGGGACGTGTGACACTCTGGACACGTCACCGGGTCCCATGCCTCTGGGCTGTCTTTGAGCCAGATAGGGGCAAGACATTCGGGGCATCGTGTTTTCTGCCGACCTTGTGTACGACCCACAATGGGTTCTCCTGCGTGTGACAGATTCAGGCTCAACGCCTGCCTGAATTGCTGCAAGCTATAGCATAAATTCACAGGAGGGTCAACCGCAAGGAAACGCAGTGTCTCAAGGCAACCACCCGCGTGAGAGCATAACCTGGGGAGAATCGGCTGCGTTCTGTGATCTTCGGGCCGCCCGTTTGCCAACAGAAGCCGAGTGGGAATACGCGGCGCGAGGATCAGATGGACTGGCCTATCCGTGGGGGAATCCGCAGGGGCCGACCAGCGGAGACTCTCGCGTGTTCCGGGGCGGATCGTGGGATGACTACAGTATCAAATCCCTACGAGGCTCTAATCGGTACGGATACGATCCATCTTACACGTCCGGCTACGGTGGTTTCCGCTGCGGCATGTCATACCAGCCGTGAGGCAAGCTAGACCTGATGTTGTGGGGGTGAACAAGTTTTCTGGCTCTCACAAACGACACGAGCCGCCCCAAATGAGGCGGCTCGTAATTTTCCAACCCCAATCAGCTAATAGGTCTCCGGGACGGTGATCGGCACATCGAGAGGCAGCACGTTGCCCGCAACGATTCCCTCGAACGTGGCGCGGATTTTCGCATCGACTTCTGGCGAGAAGAATCCGGGGTCGTCTGTGCTGAGAATATCGCGGACACGCTTCTCGGCGCGGGTGTGAAGTTCGACGGCTCCGGCACGCTGCCACATCAGGCGGGCCGCGCGGTCAGCCACGCTGGGCAGCAAAGCGGCTGTGCGCATGTTCTTCAGGGTGTGGGGCTGATCGAGGAACATGCCGCCCGGCCCGACTTCCTTGATGATGTCGAGCGTCAGATTCTCTTCGCTGAACTCCATGCCGCGCATGACGCGCTTGAGCATCAGGGCGATCTCGTCATCGGTGACGACCTTGGTAAAGTCGAAGGCCATCAGGCCATCGAGCAAGCCAGTCATGTTGAGCATGTCCGCGCCACCGAGCAGGCCAAGCATGGTGGACATCCCGGTCTCAAAGCCGGACTGGGCATCATTGGATTTGGCGTTGGTCAGGCCGAT
>JAHEME010000130.1 GCA_024643825.1 Chloroflexota bacterium
GTTGCTTACTCTGGTTGCAACATTGATTAGAAGGCCGAGCAGCACAGCACTAATAGTCAGATTGCTTTGTGCTCCATTCTTGAGCCCAGCGCGGTCATTTAGAAGTTCCTTGTGCACCTCACGTGCGTTCGTCAAGAGCACATGAAGTGCTTCTTTGTCAAGTGATTGGAGTAGTTCTTCCTCAACAGAATTTTGCAGGTCTTCTTCCATGTCAGCTATAGCCAACGGTAATCTTGGACTGTTCATATTCCTGTTACTCTATGCCTCATTAAGGCGTTCACCCTACACTATGTCTATTCGCTGTCGATGTTTTCATCATCTTGCTTAATTCTGGGATTTTTTTTGAACTTGTCCAACTTCATTGATCTTAGTGTACGTATCTGAGACTCTTTTTTAGCTGCCTGCAATCTGGGTGGCATCTTTCGCTCTTGATCTCTGGGCTGTATCGGCGTTCGTTCGGAGTTCTCTGAATCATCGTGTTCTCGTTCGTCTGCTTGATTCTTGTCCTCATGTGCTTTCTGTGACATTGTCTATCTCCCTGGGAAGCTCCGCACACAATTCGACGGTTAATTAATCTAGCAACATGAGGTTACCACGAAATGATAGAAGGAGCCATCGCTGCGAGATTAATCTATTCTTCCGGCGGGCCGATGTATTCGATAGAGAGTGTCCCCAACGGTTCCGGGCCATAGTAAACTCGGTAGACGTGGTCCTGGGTGAAGGCTTCGTAGTGTGCTGGCTTTACTTTGAACTCATGCCCGCCGATCACCACGTAGTGATCGGTCTCGGAAATGGCGACATCATCGGCCCAGGTAGTTGATTCCCGCCGCACGAACTGGGCTTTTCCCTCCACACTATCCACTTCCGACGGCGGCTTATCGACCGCGCCGGAAAAGAACAGAAGCGCCAGCAGCACCAGTACAATGCCGCCAACCAGTGGCCCGAGGCGTCCTTCGATAGACATCGACTGAACAATTGGCAGTAGCAGGATCGCGCCGACAGCAAAGCACACTACTCCCGCGATGACCGCTGTGATGTTGCGTCTTCTCTGCTTCTTCATGACGCGCATCCGCTGGCGCGCTGACAGCCTCCTCTGTTTGTTCTCCGCCAGATCCAGTTCTGTAAAAGCAAATGCTTCTCTGAGTAATGCGGCGTTCATCGGTCTCCTCCCATCTCGTTCGACTTGCCCCGGCCCCACCCTACCATGAATCGCAATGCGAGGCCAATTACGCGTCCGATCTTCATCACTACGTACGGATTGCATAGTTCTTTCGAATGACTATACTGTCTGCTCATCGCCAAATGTTGATGGGGGAGATAGTCATGAAGAAACATTCTATCGTCGTCTTGATTCTGATCTTTGCTGTGCTTGTCCTGATCGGTTGTTCAAGCGGGCCTGCCACCGAAGTTTCGTTCAGCGATGTATGCCAGTTGGAAAACGATCATAAGAACCTCTCGACGGTGGGCTACTTCAGCACTGGCGCGAGCGTGTACTGTTCCGATAGCGGCGGGGATTACCGCTGCGGCATGGAGTTTCACGAGCAGCCGGGTTCGGAAGCCGAGTTCACCGCCGACATGCTGGAGGGGAACGGCAAGAACCAGATGGCAGAACTCCCCAGCAGCTACAGCGATGCCGACGTGCAGATCAAAACTGATGACGGCAGCGTGATCGGCGTAGGGCAGCGCGCGCGCATCAGCGGGAAGATGTTGATCACCGAGGGGGTGTGCCTGATGACGGTCGACAAGGTTGAGGCACTCTCGGAGTAAGCCCCTTCCTTATATATTGCCGCCCACCAGCAGCATGCAGTCCCACCAGCCGGGGTGCTTCGAGATCGGCGCGCAGTGGTAGAGGAACCACTCGCTCATGTATGCCCAGCTTCGATTATCAGGGATGGGCGGGTTCGCGTCTTGTGGCAGGGTCTGCCCTCCGGGTGCATACACCAGGGCGGGCATGGTTTTATCCGGCAGTATGTCTTTGAATGGCTGCTGGAAAGGGTTGCCGCCCGGCGGCTGTGGGAAGATCACCATGCCGTTTTCGACGGCATAGTCGCTGCCGTTGGCAGGATACCAACGCGGATACGAATAAAGCCCCAGATCGATAGCTGCACTGCCGGGGTTCTGAAGGGCGGTATTGGCGGCTTGTTCCAGTCCGGCGCTGATCGGATCGGCGGTGGATTGCAGCCACAGAAGCATGGCGACCGCCGCGCATACGCTCATGAGGAGCACAAACCCGGCGGCGATGATCCACAGCCAGCGGCGGCTGCGTGTGGTGGGCTGTTCGTGTTGTGATTCGCTCCTGTTGCTCACAGTACTTGCTCAGTCGCCTTTGACTTCATAGTTTGTTGGGATCAAGCTCTTGTGTCCTACCTTCCCGGCAATCGAATTGCCGGGCTAAGAAAATGATGTCCAATGAATTGGACGGCTGCTATTCACTTGTTTCAGCTACATTCGGCAGGATTAGAAAGTCTACATTTCATCAGGGTCTAGCTCTTCAGTTTCACCCGCAAGATACTCTCGATGGGCTTCATCAGCCAGCTTGCGCAGTTGGGGGAGTGTTTCCGCGAAGCGTTTTTGCCAGCGCTGCTCGTCAAGTTCTTCAAGCATCCACGCGGCGAAGGCTTCCTGCTCTTCGGGCGACAACCTGGCTGCTTCTTTGAAGGCTTGTTCTCAGAGCGTACTTACCCTTACCATAGGCCAATCCTCCCTGTGCTGCTGCTTTCTTAAGTGTAGCAGGCTTACCCTGTAAGGAAAAGCCAACAAAAAAGGGACAGAATACTCTGCCCCTTTTTGCGATGCACTTGCAATCCTGCGATCCGATTATCCGGCGGGCTTGTACGCCGTGATCCGGGCGCTGAACACGCGCGGCATCCCGGCCTCGTGCAGGACGATCGCACTGGCGTCGGCCTTGTCCACGACGGTAATCTCGGTGAAGCCGACCTCGCGCATCATCCCGGTGTAGATGTCGGAATCAATCGCGCCGGTGACGCATTCGGCCCACTTGTCGGTCTGTGCGCGCAGCTCCTCGCTGAAATCGCCCTCGGTGACTACATCGCTGATCGACACCCGCCCGCCCGGTTTCAGGACTCGGAACGCCTCGCTGAATACCGACATCTTATCGGGTGACAGGTTGATCACGCAGTTGGACAGGATCACGTCCACGCTGGAATCATCGACGGGCAGGGCCTCGATCTGGCCCTTGCGGAATTCGACGTTGGTCACGCCCATCTTGACTTTGTTGGCGTTGGCTTTGGCGAGCATATCGGGAGTCATATCCACACCGATCACATGCCCCTCCGGGCCGACTTCGCGCGCCGCCAGGAAGCAGTCGATGCCGCCGCCGCTGCCCAGATCGAGCACCGTCTCGCCCGGTTTCAGGCTGGCGATGCTCACCGGATCGCCGCAACCGAGCGAGAGTCCGGTCACGTCAACGGGCAGCCCTTCGAGCATGGTCATGTCATACAGTTGAACATTCGTGCCGCAATCATCGCCGCCGCAGCAGGATTGGGTCAGCGCAGGGTCGTCCATCGCGCGGGCAAACGCGCCATAGCGTTCCTGCACGACTTCGTGAATCTTATTGTCAGCCATGTGAAGCTCCTTATATCGACAAGTGTCAATAGATTAAGCGATAAGAAAAGGCACTCGTATCAGTACCTTTGTCAAATCTATTATATTGATATTTGTCGATATGTCAAGATCGAAGATAGCAGGCCAACAGAATGGCATGAACAAGTTGTACTAAAGAAGGTCAAGCAGTTCTTCGACCGTCAACCTTGCCTGCTTCAATATATGGGAAAGTGTGGAACGTTTGATTGGACGATGAGCAGGTACGGTTATCTTGAGAACATCATCACCCATTCGCTTTTGCAGGCGAATAGGGCTGCCTTTCTGTCTTACTACAGTCCATCCGTCTCTTTGCAATGCCTTGACGACCTCAAAATAGTTGAGGCTGGGGACTTTGGTCACACTTCGATTTCCTGAACCAGGACATTGTCGGGTAGAATCCAGTCGTCCTCCACTGGTTCCAGATACAACGCAATCGCCTCATGGATGTTTGCAATCGCCTCTTCCTGTGTATCCCCTTCGCTGATACAGCCCGGAAGGGAAGGCACGTACACGGTGTAGCCACCGTCTTCGCTTGGTTCCAGTACAACTTTGATCTGCATATGGTGTACTCCAATCGTGAGTCTGGTACTGTCCACAAAGTGGGTCATGATGCAGGGCGGCAAGCGTCACTCTGACAGGCTTTCCGGGTACGCTTCCCTGTAATCCTGTATGGCTGCCTCAACAACCTTGAAGGCGTGCTCACGCCCATAGGTGGCTTCGACGGTCAGGGTGGATGGACTGCCGGGGATCATCTTGTAGGTCGCAAAATAGTGCCGCAAACGTTCCACCAGAATCTCTGGCAGATCGGAAACATCTTCCACGCCACCCCAGATGCTGTCATTCAGCAGAATGGAAATGATCTTATCGTCAGCCTCTTCCTGATCGACCACCTGAAGGCCGCCAATGATCTTCGCATTCAGGATCACTTCTGAATGATTGATGGGCCTTTCGCTGATCACGCAGATATCCAGCGGGTCTTTGTCCCCGCGTTTGGCTTTGGGTGAAAGATCGCCCACTCGATCCGCGCAGTAGGTGCGGGGAATGAAGCCATACAGGGCTGGGGGTAACGAAGATGTGCGCTGGGGGCGGTCAACGCGCAGAAACCCCGCCGTCTTGTCAAGCTCATACTTGATCAGGTCGAAGGGCGTTATCTCCACGTATACATGGACTATCTGCGGAGGGTTGGGGCCAATGGAGATTCCATGCCAGGGATGCGCTTGCCAGCGGGAAAAAGGAGATAGAGGACTCATCTGCAATCCTACCTTTGCTTTGTCGTTACAGGGATGATCCTACTTCCCCTTGACGTACTTCGCCAGCAGTTCGAGCTGTTCGCGGTAGATGCGCTTGAGCACGGAGGGAACCATCAGCCGTTCCATGAAGCCGCGAAAACCGGGGCTGGATTGCATCTCGGTGGTGATGGTCACTTTCGTCTTTGTGCCGCCTTCCTCCGAATCGAAGGTGAAGGTCGTGGTTGCGAGATCATCGGCTTCGACCAGCACGCGGCTCGGTTCCGGCTCGCTGACCGTCTGGCGCGCTTTGCGATCCATGCCCATGATGGTCATGTGCAGGTCGAGCACCGTGCCCGCGCCCTTCCCCCCTTCGACCACCTTCAGGCTGGCGAAGTACTCCTTCGGCAAAATGGCCGGATGCCCGATGCGGTAATCGGAGATGACGCCGTGAACGACCTCCGGTGAGGCCTCCACTACTCGTGACGCTTTCGCCCGAACAACCCCCATTCTGCCTGCTCCTCGTGTGTGCTAATTGCTCTCATTGTATACTGAAAACGGTCACAAACTTCGCTCTTTCAAGGAACGAAAAACTGTGGTTAGTGCCCGCGCGCAGTATAGCATTGTGTGTACCAACAAAGCTATCACTCAGGTTCCCAGGTTGGGGGTCGGTAGGACGCCTGTCCCCGCCGCGCAAACGCATCAGCGAGCACGATGCGCGTCCAGGGGGCGAGGTTCTCCAGATGATCAAGGTCGGCTTCGCTGACCGCACGGACATCCAGCGTCTCGTCGCCGTCCGGGTGCGCCGATCCACGCACGATGCGGGCCGCGAATGCCGTCGTCACATACGAAGTTCGGTCGCCGTTGGGGTAGGTGATGGCGAACTCCGGGCCACTGTACACGCCAACGATCCCGGTGAGTTCGACGAACAGCCCGGTCTCTTCCCACATCTCGCGCACGGCGGCATCAGCGGGGCGTTCCAGCGGATCGACGCCGCCGCCGGGGGCCACCCACTGATCGGTATCGCCTGAATACACCAGCATCACGCGGCCCTGATCGTCAAAGGCGATCACCGCCGCCGAGGGCATCTGGATCAGCGTACTGCCGACCTTCTCTCGCAGCCAGCGCAGGTAGGGGGAGATAGGCATGATCAGGATGTCCTCACTCCGCCATTGGCGCAGGCGGAACGAGTTCCTTATCCTCGACCGGGTTTTCGGTGAGGATGATCTTCCCCTCGGCGATCTGCTCCTCCACCAGTTCGCGGAACCACTGGGCCATTAGCGGAAAGCCCGCTTCGACCATGGGTTTCATCGCGTCGATGTTCTCACCTTCGGTGGGATACTCGCCCGACAAGTACAGCTCTGATCCATTCGCAGTACGCACCAGCCCCAATGTAGCGCGATAGACCAGCCCCATCGCTCGATTGAGACAGGTGTAGTAGAACTCGCTGGGGTTCCAGTCGAGGATCAGATAGTCAACAATCCCGCCTGTACCATGGATGCAGTGCATATCTGCTCCTTCTTTGATCCGTCCTTCTCCGCCATCCGTCCGGGTGATCGAGTCTTGCCCGCTCCAGCGGGCCGCAAGCTTGAGATCAACGAGTAGATTCCATGCTGCCTCCGGCGGGAGAGGTACGTCAAACGCGCCGTAAATCCAGGCATCCTCGCGCGGGATGACGATGTGTTCCTTTTCCCGCTCGGCCTTCCACGCCGCTTCCAGCGAGTAGATGTGCATCTTCACCTCGCCGATATGTTCATATGTCTCCTGGTGATCGATGAGGGGCTGCACCATCGTTTCGCCGCCCAACTGCTGTAAGGCGGCATCGGTGATCAGCGCGTAGCCGTTCAACCCGGTGTTCTCCTTGACCGAGTTCTTCATCATGCGGTGGGCGATGATCACATCGGAGCCGACTAGCTCCTGCTTTCCGCCCATCTCCTGCACCATATACGATCCGTGATGCAGGAACACCTTGAGATCGAGAATGTTCATGTTGACGCACGCATTGCACGTACAGCTTGAGTTGACCTTCATCAGTTCGAGCAGGCGGCGGAAGTCGTAATACAACCGCTCAATGGTTTCGATCACGGTCTGCGGCTGCTGCTCGGTGGAATCGGGTAGGTAGAAGAGGATGGCGTCTCCCTGCATGTTGGAGAGGATCAGCGGCGACTTGATCCGCGCAAGCTGCTTGTTGAACAGCTGTTGAAGGATATCGTTAGCGTGGTCAAGCTCCGACTTTGTGAGGAACATCGTATAGCCGGAGATGTCGGTGAGTAAGATGAAGCCTGTTTGAATCATACTTTTTTGCTCCCATACATCAGAATGCGCCGAGTGTAGATCGCCTTATGCGAAAACACCAGCCGATTTACCGGAGGAATGTACGTAACTTCCCCTGCGCGAAATGGCGGGGCGTAGTTGCTCTGATCCCGGTAAAATAGGAAGCATCAACAATCAGCCAGGAGGAGAAATCAATGGCGAAGCGCAGCAGCGGCGGTAAAGCCGGACGAAAGGTCGCGCAGGAACAAAAACGGCGCAGCCAGATCATCACCCGAATCCTCATCG
>JAHEME010000801.1 GCA_024643825.1 Chloroflexota bacterium
GTTGCAGGGGAACACCAACACCATCACCACGGTGGCGGTCAACCCGGATAGCACGATTATCGCGTCCGGGGACAGTGACGGTAACCTTTTCTTCTGGAATCTGGAAGACGGAAGCGCACTTCATGGCCCGCTCACCGGACACGGAGGGATTATCTTCGATCTGAAGTTCAGCCCGGATGGGAAGACACTGCTTTCGATAGATAAAGAGGGTCTCTTCCTCGTCTGGGATGTCGCGACCGGGGAGAAGATCGGCGCGCCCTACAGGAACATCCGCACCGGTGACAAACCGGAGGACACCTACGCGGCAGGTTTTGTCGACGGTCAGTGGGTGGTGGTGGCACGCGATGGCTTTGAGAATGTGGATGTCACAGAAGTGACCAGCCAGCAGCAGCTTGTATCCTGGCAGGTGACTTCAGGTGACAGTAATGTGGAAACTATTGCGCTCAGTCCGGATGGCAGCATCGTGGCAACAGGAACGGACAATGGCGAGGTGAGTCTGTGGGATATCTCCACAGGGATGCGTTTGGGGGATCCGCTGGCTGACCAGCAGGATTTCCGCATTGATACGCTCGCTCTCAGCCCGGATGGCTCTCTGGCAGCGGCAGGAGGTTGCCGTTCTGATCTGGATTGCTATCAAGGTCGGGTCGTCTTGTGGGATCTTGCTTCAGGACAGCTTCTGGGGGAACCCTTCACCGGGCATGAATCTCTAGTTAGCGATGTGAAGTTTTCCCCGGATGGACGATACCTGCTTTCGGGGAGCATGGATTCCACCTTTGTCTGGGAGATCGGCTTTGAGGATTGGATCGCCAGTGCCTGCCATATCGCCAATCGTCCCATAGCACAGGAGGAATGGGCACGCTATGTAGGCGACTTACCCTACGAGACCATTTGCCCATAGCCAATCTGGGGGATCAGGGATTGGCGACTGGCTGCACGCCCGCCAATTCCTGATCCCCTACCATCCCTGTTACCCGATATCTCCCACCTGCTGTAAACTATGCGATATTCTCCATTATGATTCAATCTGCTGTGCACTATGCTGCTTGCAATTGACATCGGCAATTCAAATATCAAGTTTGGCATGCACGCAGGCGAAGATTGGTGCTGCCACTGGCGGGCGGTGACTGTTTCCGGCAAGATGGCCGACGAGTACGCCGTACTGGTCAGCGACTTCTTCTACGAGAATGGTTTCACCTTCCGCGATGTCACCGGGGTGGTGATTGCCAGCGTTGTCCCCGAAACGACCCCAACTATTGTGGAATTATGCGACCGCTATCTGCACACTGCCCCTCTGCTGATTGAGCCGGGAATCAAAACCGGGCTGCGGCTGCGCATCGAGAACCCGCAGACGGTCGGCGCGGATCGCATCGCCAATGTAGTCGGTGCACATGCGTTGATTGGCGGACCTGCAGTCATAGTAGATTGTGGCACAGCTACCAAGTGGGAAGCCCTGGGGGCAGGCGGCGAGTATCTGGGTGGGGCCATCGCGCCGGGATTCGGCCTGTTCTCAGAAGCGTTAGCCCAGGGGACATCCCTGCTCACCCAGGTGCGCATTGAGCAGCCCCCCTCGGTGATTGGGCGTGGAACTGTTCAGGCAATACAAAGCGGACTCTTCTGGGGCGCGGTCGGTATGATCGAGGGGCTGATCCAACGCATCACGCAGGAGCTTGGCTCCGATCATACCACCGTCCTCGCCACCGGGGGATTATCTCATCTGTTCGCCCAGCACATTCCGGCTATTTGCTCAGTCAACCCGGTACTGACGCTCGAAGGATTGCGCGTCCTCTGGGAACTCAACACCCCGTAGAAAGTTCGACCATGCTACTAACCATCGACGTTGGCAACACGAACATCCATTTTGGCCTGCACACGGGCAGCGATTGGTGCTGCACATGGCGGGCACGCACCGTCGCGCTCAAGATGAGCGACGAGTATGCCGTCCTGCTGCGCAACTTCTTCCGCGAAAGCGATCTGACGTTCTCCAATGTGACCGGGGTTGTGATGGCGAGCGTGGTTCCCGACCTCACTACGACCATGATC
>JAHEME010000131.1:0-1422 GCA_024643825.1 Chloroflexota bacterium
AAGAGCATGACGGGGCATATGATGGGAGCCACTGGCGCGGCGGAGGCCATTTTTTGCCTTCAGGCAATTCGCTCTGGCATCCTGCCCCCGACGATCAACTATGCCCAGCCTGATCCCGCCTGCGACCTGGATTACATTCCCAACACCGCCCGCGAAGTTCCCATAAAAACAGCGATCAGCAACTCGTTCGGCTTCGGCGGGCATAACTCTGTGCTGGTGTTTACAGCATTTGAGGAGTAAAACATCCTGAATCACACAAGTCACGGAGCACGCCATGTCAGACTGGCAGATTGACACCAATCAGATCACGCAGTATCTCTCCGAGATGGTCGCCATCAATTCGATTAACCCGTCGCTGGTGAAAGGTGGCGAGGGCGAATCGGATATAGCGGCCTGGTTGATGGGGATATGCGAATCGCTGGGGATGAAGGTACTCATACAGAGCGCCGGGAGAGGTCGTCCTAACGTGGTCGCGCATTGGCGGGGCAAGGGCGGAGGGCGCAGTCTGCTGCTGACCGGGCACATCGATGTAGTCGGCGTGGAGAATATGACCATCGAACCGTTTCAGCCAGAGATCAGGGACGGGCGGCTGTATGGGCGCGGGGCCTACGACATGAAAGGTGGGCTGGCGGCGATCCTGGGGGCGACCCATGCGCTGCACGAGGCACACTGGAAGCCGCAGGGTGATGTCTACCTGGCGTTCGTTGCCGACGAAGAGTACGCCAGTGTCGGGACTGCCGAGTTGGTCAAGAAGCTCAACGTGGATGCTGCCATCCTCGCCGAACCAACCGAGATGCAAGTTTGCACTGCGCATCGCGGGTTCGCATGGTTGACGATCACGACTCATGGGCGCGCAACGCATGGGAGTCTGTTCGAGGAAGGCGTAGATGCCATCGCGCATATGGGCCGAGTGCTGGGCGCGCTGGAAACTATGGACGCGGAGACTCTCACGAAGCGGGCGCATCCGCTGCTGCAACGGCCTTCGGTGCACGCCAGCCTGATCGACGGTGGGCTGGGACTCAGCACCTACCCGGATGCCTGCCGCCTGCAAATCGAGCATCGGCTGCTGCCGGATGAATCAGGCGAAAACGTGCTGGCGCTGTGGCAGGGAACGCTGAGCCGACTGGCGCAGGCGGATCCGGCCTTCTTCGCTGAGGTCACACTTGACTTTGAACGACCCGGCTACGAGATCGCCGCCGATGCTCCCATCGTGCAGACGCTTGATTCGGTATACCAGGATGTGACCGGGCGCACACCGCAGCACGTCGGGCAGATGGCCTGGCTGGATGCGGCGCTGCTCGGCGAAGCCGGAATTCCGACAGTCATTCTGGGGCCATCGGGTGCAGGGGCACATGCAGCGGTAGAGTACGTCGATCTGGCAAGCGTACATGAATGTGCGGCTGTGCTGGCGGAAGCCGCCGT
>JAHEME010000131.1:1432-3695 GCA_024643825.1 Chloroflexota bacterium
ACCAGGTGGTTGACGACGGATAACGATCCTGTGGGGGTTGATTCAGAACGAAGGAAGGAATGGTCATTGAGGCAAACGCTGGTAGAGGGTCTTGTCATTAAGGCGCAGAGCGGGTTTTTCACGGTAAACACGATGGATGGGCCTATCATCGCTACCGTGCGCGGGAAGCTGTTAGAAGAGCGTGTCAATACCGACCCCGTAGCGATTGGCGACCGCGTACGAATCTCGCTGGTGGAGGTGCTTGAGGAAGATACCATCCACTATCGGGGGATTGTGGAAGAGGTGATTCCACGAGTTCGAGCGTTCACCCGGCAGGCTCCCTCTGCGGAAGGCCGCCGCGCGGATAAGCTCCCCGACCGCGAGCAGGTGATCATCGCTAACCCGGATCAGGTGGTGTTCGTATTCGCCTGCGCCAACCCGGAACCCCGCCTCAAGATGCTCGACCGCTTTCTGGTGATCGCGGAGAAGGCCCACATCCCGGCATTGATCTGCGCCAACAAGCTTGATCTGGTCAAGAAGCGCGAAGCCAAAGACCTGTTTGAACTGTATGACGCTATCGGCTATCCGGTGATCTATGCCAGCGCCACGAAAGGCGACGGGGTCAAAGCTCTGCGCAAAGCGCTCACTGGAAAAGTCAGCGCGCTGACTGGCCCCTCTGGAGTAGGCAAGAGCAGCCTGCTCAACGTGATTCAGCCGGGGCTGGGGCTGGCGGTCAAGACCGTCAGCGAAGCGACCACCAAAGGCCGCCATACGACCGTCGCCTCGGAGCTTTTCCCTATGGAGGGTGGCGGCTTTGTCGCCGATACGCCCGGCATCCGCGCGATCCAGCTTTTCGATGTCGAGCCGTCAGAAATCGACGGGTACTTCCCGGATATTCGCCCATTTCTGCATAGCTGCCGCTTTAGCGATTGTCGCCACGAAAACGAACCCGGCTGCGGTGTGCGCAGCGCGGTCGATGAGGGCGACATCTGGTACGAACGCTATGAGAGCTATCTTCGTTTGCGAGAGGAAGCCGAGGAGATTTACTATCGCTGCTAGGGAGTCGCTTCCCGCCTGGATGGGATCGCCAATCGTACTGCCAGCACACAAAACACCAGCGGCAGAATAATCTTGTAGGCGAGTTCGGATAGCACGATGTGCAGCCCATAGCGCGCTGGGTCTGCCAGCCCATAGAGGAACCCGATCACCCCAAGCACATAGATGGTAATCACCACAATCAGCGCCGGGCGAACCCAGTGGGGCCATTCTTTTTGCAGCTCGCCCAGCAACAGTATCGCCAGAGCCGGAAAGAACACCGCGTGCAGCATCCCGATCATCGGAATGATCAGGCTGCTAACCAGAATGCTGAGACTCACACAGGCTATAAAAGCCGGGTCATCTGGCTCCGAGAGACGGTTTTTCCAACAAAGGAAGAGCAAGCCGAGGAGAAGTACGCCAGTCACGATCTGGTAAGGATTCCCGATAGCATCGATCACGGATACTAACGTATAGGGAAGATCCTTATACTGGCTCAACTGGGCGAGGAAATCTCCCACCCAGCCGGGCTGGATGATCTGCATCGCCGCCCACGCACCTAGACTGGCAACTGCGAATCCACCGATCAGCCGCCACCGCTCTCGCCGGAATAAAGCCCACCCCAACAGAAATGCCGCGACAAGGAGTATCCCCTGCGGCTTGATGGTTAGACCGAGCATCCATACCCCTGCGGCAAAGTACTCTCTTCGCAGCAGTGCGCGCAGACTTAGCGCCAGCGCGATCAATCCAATCGTGTTGAACTGCCCAAAGATCGTGTGTTGTATCTCTGGAATAAATATCAGGGATGCCAGCAGGAGCAGAGCAAACCCATTGCTGTTTGTGGGCCAGCGAGACTGCTTGCTGAACCACCATAAACTCAGCACGTAGAAGCTCTGAATGGCGATCAGCCAGATCAGATTGGCGACTGGGAACGAGACCACCGTCAGGGGAGCGATCAGTAGAAATAGATGCGCAGGGTAGAAAAAACTGGCCTCCAGCGGCAGGCGGGGATTCACGGAGTTTGCGCCTACTTCCGTGCTGTTGCGCAGATCATAGAGATTGCGTCCTTCGCTGATCAGGTGACGTGAGGCCACCCATCGTGCATACAGATCCGAGCGCGCCTGCGTGATCTCGAAGCGATTGATGCTGATGGCAATCGCGACGCAGGCGATCAGCACGATCCCCACCGCCAGGGATCGTTTCTTTCGTTCGTATTGTGGAAACGGGGTATTGTGGAATTCTTTGTTCA
>JAHEME010000131.1:3705-7356 GCA_024643825.1 Chloroflexota bacterium
GTAAAGCAGCTACCGTATCGCTGCAAAATCACTCTGTACAGATGTATAAAAGAGCTATACTTGGAGCAACTATCCGCCAGAAAAGGAATCTTGATGCAACTTCGACTTCTCCGCAACGCTACGATGCGCCTGACCTATGCTGGGCATGAGATTCTCACCGACCCCTATCTGGGGTCTAAGCACGCCTACGATTCCCTGGCAGGCAAGGAGCGCAACCCAACCGTCGATCTACCCGTCACACCTGGGGAGGCTGTGGCAGGTGCGGAGATGGTGATCGTCTCCCACCTGCACAACGATCACTTTGACCCTGCGGCTGTCGAGATTCTGCCCAAAGACATCCCGCTGCTATGCCAGCCGGAGGATGTGGAACGAATCACTGGCAAGGGCTTTACCAGCGTGACTCCCATCGAGAAGGAACTCGAATGGGGCGGCATCACAATTACACGGACGCCGGGCACACACGGCACAGGCACATGGGCGGAGCAGTTGAACCCGGTTTCCGGGTTTGTGCTGCGCGCCCCCAATGAGCCAACCGTCTACTGGTGTGGAGACACGATCTGGTATATCGGCACAGTCGCTGCAATGGCCGAGCATCACCCCGATATTGTCATCACACACTCCGGCGGCGCGGAACTCGAAGATAGCGGCCCGATTGTGATGGATGCGATCCAGACCACCAACGTCTTCCGCCATGCCCCGAATGCCCGTGTGGTGGCGATTCATCTGGAATCCCTCGATCACTGTCTTACGACTCGCGCGGATGTACGCGCTGCTGCCGAGAGTAAGGGCCTCTCGTCCGCGCAGATACTAATCCCTGTGGATGGAGAAATCTTGGAATTTCCGTAGCTATCGCCACTGATCGGTAGCACGTGAGAACAGTGTGGTTACAGTGATTATTGCCAATCTGGCACAGAATTGAGCCAAAACGGACTCATAAGCGGCATGTTGGGCTGTCATTTTCTGCTCAACCCGGCGATCAATTGAGAGCCAAGATCCCCGGTTTTCGTAACTTTATTCGCAACCACCCTATTTACGGGTGCTACCCACTGATCTATTGAGATCATTTTCGAGAAAAGCCACCTTCCAAATGTGGAGCGAACGATTCAAGGAAGAGAATGGGATCGACAATGAGCCGGGTGATCCTGTCTCGGAAGACGAAGGCGCGGTCTAGGGGGTCGCTTTCTGTAGCCAATCTCCGATGCGCGTTTCCAGATCGCCATAGCCAGTCTCGCGCACTTCGAGAGGGAGATCGAGGGCTTTCGCAGCAGCCTGAGCGCGTTCGCGCAGGTCATCGGTCGGAGCTTGCGCCAGATATACAACGCGCTTGTAGTTTCGGAAGTAGTCATCCCGCAGGAACGGGTATCGGTCGAGGCCCAGCCCTTTCATCACCAGTGCATCGAATTGGCGTGTCAGGTAATCGGTGAGGAAGAACGTACCCGGTTCCTCTGTCATCAGGTTATCCCAACCCTGTTCTTCGGCATACATTTCGTAGCAATGCGGCCCTGAGATTCGCTCAATCCCCAATTCCTCCAGCAGAGAGTCCAGAGCGCCCGCCGTTCCGCAATCCCCGTACACAATCAGAACGCGCTCATACTCTGCCCGCAGTTCCTCAAAGCGGCTGCGTACTGCTGGCGCAATCCGGGATGGCGTCATGTGCAGCTTCGCCGGGATCGCCCAGATATCCACTGCCCAGCCGTGACGCTCTCGCAGCGCGATGACTTCCTTCGCCAGTGCGCCGCAGATCAGCAGCGCGGTGTCATGGCGTGGAACCAACGCTATTCTCCTTTTTCCGCCATACCAAAGTGCGGGCGGTGAACCGGGCTGGTAGACTTCGCCCTGCGTGGGAACAATCCCGCCCGGTGAATGATCTCCGCAACCATCTCCTCCTGCCGATAGGCCATCACATGCACGCCATGTACCCCTTCAATTTCACGCACCTGTTGGATGATCTCCACGCAGATCGCCATGCCCTCTTCTCGCTGATCGGCTTTGGGAGTCTTGCGTAGACGTTCGATGATTTCGCTGGGAATATACACACCAGGTACATTGTTCCCCATCCACTCGGCAGCCCCGGCGGAGCGCAGCGGCCCAACGCCAATCAGAATGTAGACCTGCTCATGAAGCCCCATGTCCCGAACCCGCGCCATGAATTCCTGAAGACGCGGCACATCGAAACAGTATTGCGTCTGGATGAAGTCTGCCCCGGCTTCGACCTTCTTCGCCAGACGCGCCGGACGCCACGCATGGGGCGGGGCAAACGGGTTCGACGCCGCCCCCAGAAACAGGCGTGGCGGCACATCGATCTTGCGCCCACTCAGGAAGCGGCTCTCGTCCCGCAAAATCCGCGCCATTCGCAGCAGTTGAATGCTGTCGAGGTCAAAAACGGGCTTGGCTTCCGGTTGATCCCCTGCCTGAATGCCATCTCCGGTCAGGCATAGAACATTCTTCACGCCGAGGGCCGCCGCCCCCAGCAGATCGGCTTGCTGTGCGATGCGGTTTCGGTCGCGGCACTGCATCTGAAACACAGGCTCGTAGTCGGAGTGAGTTAGCAGCGAACATACCGCCAGACAGCTCATATGCACGTGCGCACCGCTGGAATCCGTCACGTTGATCGCGTCAGCGACTTCCGCCAGTACAATCGCACGGTCAAACACAGCATCGGGATCGCTCGTATCCAGCGGAGCCAGTTCTGCCGTAACCGCAAACCGACCGCTGCACAGCACGCGCTCCAGCCGACTCCCGGCGCGCATCGGACGTTCACCCATGCTGGACGACTCCAATATCATCAACGCTGATCCACCCTGCGGGGCGAAACTGGTCGCGTTCCGAGAGTGTGTTTAGCCACGAAGAAGTATCCTGCAAGCGGCGGTCAACGGGCGGCTGAATCAAATGGATTTCGTTTCCGTGGTCGCCCATCTTCGCGGCCCGTTCCCACGCCAGCACCCACACGCACGGCATCTCCGGTTTGACTTCGCAGTGACCATTGGCGCGCACCCCTCCACACGGGCCGTTGCGCAGATTCTTGGGGCACGTCATTGGACACGTCATCCCTGTGCTGTGAAGAATACACTGACCGCACATCTGGCAGTCGAACAATGGGCCTTTGCTCCATCGCTCCCCGGTCTCGAACAACCCACCCAGACGCTCGAAACCCAATCGCCGCAGCAGGGGTTCAACTGACTGGAGGACGGTATGCGTCGCTCGATAAGCAGCATCAAGCACACCCGGTCGATCCTGCAACCACCTTGCGCTGCTCATAGGGAGGGTCCTGATTGTGGTGTACTGGAGAACGATAGTTTCACGACTTGCCAGCGCGGATAATTTCTTGGAGCCGCTTTTGCGGGTAGTCGGCATCAAGCTGCCCGATGATCGTCTCCAGGAGAGCCTGTCCACTGCCTTCCTGCTCCTGCCAGTCCGCCCAGCCCCACCCCGCAAGATAGTCGTCTGTATCCGTGCTGCCATCGACCATTGCCGCCGCGTCGATGGCCTGCTGGAAGCGATCAGGGAGCATGGCCTTAACCATGCCATCGGCATCTTCCGCCCTCACCTGCGAGGGGATTTCCTTCCAATACATGATCTGATAGCGTGCCATGTCGCCGAACTCCAATAGAATCCAAAGATAGATAGTGGCGGGAGAGACGAACTATAACA
>JAHEME010000802.1 GCA_024643825.1 Chloroflexota bacterium
CGGGATTTCTTGTAGGGTAATTGGAACTCCTAGCGACTGATGCAAACCGAGTGCAGTGAGGTGCATCAATTGCATCGCAAGATGATCGGAAGAGACGAGCCTATCGTGCTCCAGCCACCAGGCGATCACCCCCAGATAGGCAGAGCCGATATAGTGAATGGCGATCTGCGGGTTTACTTTCCGCTCCGTTTCATTCGGGTTGAGAACGTTTAACCAGGTGGAGAGAACTCCCTCAATATAGGTCTGGACTCGCGCTGCAAAACCAGAAACCCCCTGAGTACCCAGCATGGATCGATAGAACTCATGGTGCGCAGCGATGTGATCGAGCATCATGGCGATGCGGGGAACTACCTGATACGGGTCGCGCGCCGTCCGCTCCTCTCCCATATCGAGCAGTAGGTCTACATCCTGAATCAGCGTTTCGAAAACATCGACTAGAAGTTCGTTCTTGTCTCGATAGTGTAGATAGAACGTCGCGCGGTTTAGTGTGGCACGGTCGGTAAGGTCTTGAATCGTAATAGCGTCAAACCCTTTTTCTGGCACAAGTTCGATGAATGCATCACGCAGCAGCCCCCGCGTCCGCAGGATTCGCGGGTCGATTTTGTCTCGTTCACCTGCCATGATCATATCCTTCCAGGCAGCTTACTCATCAAAGGTGGGACTTCATCGTATAGACAATCCAAACTGGAAACTGTTACTCTCTACCTATTGACTATGTTCTTCTGTGCGTTACTATTATTAGTATAATCGACACACAGTCGATAAATCAACACTGTGTTTATTGGAGGAAGTCGTTTGCAAGACCGCTCTATAATTGAACAGTCCGATCACCAACCACTGATCGCGCTGCAAGATGTAGTGAAGAAGTATCAGACTCCGGCTGGTGACTTCCCCGCGCTCAATGGCCTTGATCTCACCATATACCCTGGGGAGTTCATTACCGTTATTGGGAGGTCGGGAGCCGGGAAATCTACTCTGATCAATATGATCACAGGCATCGATCATCCCACCTCCGGTGAAGTCATCATCGGGGGGGTCTCGATTCACCAGCTTGGCGAAGATGCGCTCTCCCGCTGGCGAGGGGAGAATCTGGGCGTGGTATTCCAGTTCTTCCAGCTTCTACCGAATATCAACCTGATTGAGAACATCACCATTGCGATGGATTTTTGCAATACGTACCCGATCAAGGAGCGCAAGGATCGGGCGCTTGATCTGCTGGATCAGGTCGGCATTGCAGAACACGCCTACAAAATTCCGTCCCGAATTTCTGGCGGGCAGCAGCAGCGTGCCGCAATTGCTCGTGCGCTGGCGAATGATCCGCTGATTGTGGTCGCGGATGAGCCTACGGGCAATCTCGATGAGCGCACGGCAGACGAGATATTCGATCTGTTTGAGTCTCTGGCAGAACAGGGGCGCACCTTGCTGGTTGTGACGCATGACGAAGACATCGCATCGCGTGCGTCACGCAGCGTCACGTTGCTGGATGGACAGATTGTGGCTGTGGGTGAACCAGTAGGAGAGGCAGTTTAGATGGAATTTGGCTCCCGCTGGACCAAAATACTAAAAGATATCTGGGGCAACAAGCCCCGTTCCCTACTGGTGATCTTCTCGATTGCGATTGGCGTTGCGGCTATCGGCATGATCAACAATACCATCGTGATGCTGCGGCGTGATCTGTTCGGAGCGTATGGGCTGGGAAATCCGGCCAGCGTCCAGATCTACATCTCGCCATTTCAGGATAACCTCGCCGCCGCCGTCGAAGGGATGCGAGAAGTCAGCGATGCACAGGCGCATCGCACCGTCGCTGCTACGCTGCATACCAGTACCGGGAGGCAGGCGGATATTGAGTTGAACGCCTATCCCGACTTTACGCTGATCGACGTCAGCCGATTTGAATTGGAGCAAGGAACTGGCAACCCGGCTATCCGCGAAGTGCTGCTGGAACGCCAGGGCGCAAAGGCGCTGGGGGTTCAAATAGGGGATTCAGTCGTCATCGAGACCGATGATGATCAACAGTACACGTTGCAGGTGGCGGGGAT
>JAHEME010000803.1 GCA_024643825.1 Chloroflexota bacterium
GGTACACACCGCCATCAAGGCATTGGGTTTGTTGAAGCAATGCGGTCTTCTTGATCACCTCGAACTGACCATCCTGGGCAGCGGACACCCTCAGTACGAGGCCAGCCTGCGCGCACTAGCGGCACGGCTAGACGTTGCTGACCAGGTACATTTTGTCGGTCGAGTACCTCGAGATGAAGTCCCATCCTGGCTGAGATGCTTCGATGTGTTCCTATTTACATCCACTGGGCCGGAAGCCATGGCACGTACCGTCATGGAAGCCATGGCAGCGGGTTTGCTGGTGATCGGCAGCGAAGTTGGCGGCCAAGTGGAAATGCTGGTCAAAGAAGAGAATAGCCTGACGTTTCAGCCCGAGGATGCGGTGGCTTTAGCCAACTATGTCGAGCGCGTGCTGAATGAACCGGCCTTGCTGTCTCGACTGGCATACGCGGGCCAGCAGACGATATTAGAGCGATTCACGTTGGATCGGATGGTAGACGAAATCGAAACCTGGCTCACATCTATCGCCCTATGAAGATCGTGCATTTAAACCATCACGGCTCAAACTTTGGTGGAGTCGAGGGCTACATTGCCGATGTGAGCACCGCCCTAGCCGCAGCAGGCCATGCGTCCCACCTGATCCACTTTGACGCAGATCAAGGTGATTTGATTCCGGAAACAACTTATATCCAGAAATTAGCAAGCCAATCTCTGGCAGACTCCTTAATACCGGCGCTTGAGCGGGCAATTACCAAGTTTCGTCCCGACGTAGCATATGTTCACCATCTATACAGCCCAAGTATAGTGGAGTGGATTGCGCGGCGCCTACCGACTGTCGCTTATGTTCATAGTCCTCACATCGTATGCCCAGGCTATGCCCAATATCTCAAAAGAACTTCGCGTGTCTGCCCGCATAAAGCCGGCCTGATTTGTATGCTCAATGCCCAGATCGAAAGGTGCTGTTTTGGACGAAGCCCCCTGACCCATGCACGTCGGTTGGCACAAGTTTATTCCTTCATCCGGATCTACCGAAGTATTCCAATTCTAGTCGGTAGTAACTTTATGCAGCAACTACTTCATCGTAACGCAATACCTTTAGGGCTCATTGAAGTTCTTCCGCCTATTCTTCTCGACCATTCTTGCCCAGAATCCGCACCTGCTCCAGACTCGAGAACGATGTTGTTTGTAGGTCGACTCGTTCCCGAGAAGGGCCTGCGTCAGCTTATTGAAACCCTTGCACTCCTCGGAGCTGATTGGGAGTTGATTGTTGCTGGAGAGGGTGAGGAACGAGATGCTTGCAGAGCGTTGGCCGCACAACTGAACGTGAGTCACAAAGTTAAATTCGTGGGTTGGTTAAGTCAATCTGAGATGGAGAGTCTTTATCAGAGATCTTCATTCGTGGTTGTGCCGTCACTGTGGCCTGAGCCATTCGGCCGGGTTGGTCCAGAGGCGTTCTTCCACGGTCGCCCTGTGATCGCTTTCGCTGTCGGGGGAACGCCTGACTGGCTTGAGGACGGCGTTTCAGGCTATCTAGTACCGCCTGGAGATTTTGTCCAACTTCGCCATCGTATTCAAATGCTACTGGAGTCGCCAGAACGACAAGTGCAAATGGGAAACAATGCACGTGCACAAGCCCTCAAGGCGTGGAATGCTGATCTGCATGTCAACTCTCTGGTGCATTACTTGGTGAAGGCAATCAATGGAGTTGGAGCTAGCTAAGGTTTGAACAGGCATCTTGGATAATGCACGTTCCTTGGATAGTATAATGCGTATCCTGTTTCTATCAACTTGGTTTCCCTACCCACCTAACAACGGGTCCAGAATCCGGGCTTACCACTTGCTGCGCGCTTTAGGAGGTTCTCATCAAGTAACATTGGTGGCCTTTCGTCCCGCGGATAGGAGCGATAATGGGCAATGTCTCAGTCCTGAACTTGACCTCAGAGATATGCATCCTGTGCCCGTGGACCCTTTCCGGTACGTCAATATCCCCCAGGTGCTCAAGTTCACCTCGCCGATCCCCGTCGCTTGCTGGCCCAGCAGGCTCATGCGGCAGACAGTG